>JAENXB010000093.1 GCA_016649785.1 Flavobacteriaceae bacterium | reverse complement strand
GAACTTTAGCTTCAGCATTACTTATTATGACCATTCTGTTTCGATATTTGCCTATAGTTCCCATTCATGAAACGGCAGAAGAACAAGGATTATTAGAAACCGAAAAAACAGAAACATTATGATAAAGTCAGTTATATCTCGTAGCAAGTCTGTTCTTTTTATTTTTATGGGTGTCCTTGCCTTTTTGGGTAATGATGCTTATAGTCAGGAGGAAAAAATAGGTGCAAGACTAACAGTAGAACACGTAAAGGTGATGAATGAGAATACATCCCTGAAAATTACCGCTATTTTTAAGGGAGAGGAAGGCTATGAGCCTGCTCAAAACCTGAATTTCACCATCTATAAAATAAATGAAAGTGAAGTTGATTCTGAAGAAATTTCAGAAGAAGATTCAGAAGCAGTTTCAGAAGAAAAAATAGGTAATGTTACCACAAACCAGGAGGGAAAAGCAAGCTTTGTAATTCCATCTAAATTCGTATCACCCTTAGCCACTTATTCCATAAGGATTGAAAACAGTGATACTTATGAAGATGATGAAGAAGAAGTTACGGTAATGGATGCCATTTTGGAAGCATCTGTGGAAGAGATCGATAGTGTTTACCAAATTAAAGCACGTTTTGTTTCAATAGATAATGAACCCCTTGCTGAACAAACCCTCCAAGTTGGATTAAAACGATTATTTGGCAGTTTAACCATCGGGGAAGACGATCGTTATGAAACCGATGAAGATGGTGCTATTTTAGTGCCAATTCAGGATGGATTAACCGGAGTTGACGGGAAACTAACTTTTCAGGTAACTCTTAAAGAAAATGATGACTATGGCACAATTATCGCATTTATTAAATCAGATATTGGGGTTCCAGTTAAGGATGAATCCACATTCCATCAAAGAACATTGTGGTCTCCTCCAACAAAAACACCTATCTTCTTATTGATAGTTCCAAACATAATATTAATTGGAATTTGGGGTATCTTAGTGCTTTTAGTAATTAACTTGTTTAAAATTTATAAATCTAAAAATTAATTGATTATGAGAAAATTAAAGAATATTATGCTTATCGGATTTATTGCACTTGGTGCATTGTCTTTTACCACCCCACTTCAGGATATTTGGGAAGTGCCGGCAAAATACAAAACAATGAAAAACCCGACGGATGCTAAAGACAAAGAAAATTTAACAATAGGAAAGTCTTTATATGCAAAACAATGTAGTTCATGTCACGGTAAAAAAGGTTGGGGAGATGGATCTAAAGCCAAAGAAATGGACGGTGATTTAGGAGATTTCTCTTCAGATGAAACTCAAAATGCTACCGATGGGGAATTGTTCTACAAAATCACCGAAGGACGTAATGATATGGATGGTTTCTCTAAAAAGATCCCAAGTGATGAAGATCGATGGTTGGTTGTTAATTATTTGAGAACCTTAAAAGAATAACATTAAAATTTAAATATAAAAAAACCGAACAAAATTGTTCGGTTTTTTTATATTTAAATCAATTTAGCACTTATCTTATATTTAATTATTTAAGGAAAAAATACAAAGAATCATTAAATATTTTTATTATGAAACGAATATCAATAATAGGATTGTTAATAGTTGGACTGATTTTCCAAGGTTGTAAAAATGAAAAATCAGATCAGGAGGAAATAATTAATGAAGAAACTGAAAATCAAATGCAGGAAGAGGTTGATACTACCGCATTTTCATCAGATCTTGAAATTGAAGAGGATAGTTCTTTCGTTACAGAGGAACCTGAACCAATCACAAAACGTGAATCAAAACCGGCAGTAACAACAAAACCGGTTGATAAATCAACTACCAGTACAGAAAAGGTTGTAGTTAAAACTACCACAGAGACTACTAAACCTGCAATACAGGAAGAGCCTGTTAAAAAGGAAGTTGTGGTTGAGGAGGTAGTTGTAAAGGAAACAGAAACAAAAGTTGAACCAAAAGTTGAACCACCGGTGGTTGTTGCTGATGCTTCCGATTGGGTAGTGCCGGCGAAATACAAAACCATGAAAAATCCAACCGATGCCAAAGACAGTGAAAATTTATCAATTGGAAAGTCTTTATATGCAAAGCAATGCAGTTCATGTCACGGTAAAAAAGGTTGGGGCGATGGTTCCAAGGCTCCGGAACTCAAAGGTGATTTAGGGGATTTTTCAACAGCCACTACCCAAAATCAAACCGATGGGGAATTGTTCTACAAAATCACAGAGGGGCGTGATGATATGCCTTCTTTCAAGAAAAAAATTCCTTTGGATGAAGATCGTTGGTTGGTGGTTAATTATATGAGAACTTTAGCCGAATAGTTTTCGGCAATTAGAAATGGGCTTATTTATAAGCTTTTGAATTTTATGGGTGTGTAAATTAAGCTCTGTCCGGGTTTTATTTACACACCCATAAATTTTTAAAAGGCATCTGGTTTCAAGGACAAACTTTTTTCTAAGAGAAAGTCTGGTTTTCCTAATTTCATATCCAAAAATTCTTTTGTACCTTAAAGTTTTGATTTAAACCATGAAAAATTCAATTGCTGAAAGGGTAGCCGATTTTTTAAAAAATTTCCCTCCCTTTAAAAGTCTTCCTTACCCGGATCTATTGGATCTATCCAACCAGGTCCAGGTAGTATATCTTGAAAAAAATGCGATCCTCTTTCAGGTTGGAGATGCTGCTCACCAAAATTTCTATGTTGTTAAAGATGGAGCTATTGGCCTTTCCGTTATTTCAAATGGGGAAGAAATTCTCATAGACCAATGTGACGAGGGAGATATTATTGGTTTGCGTCCGTTTTTCGCGAAAAATCAGTACGCAATGGCTGCAAAAGCCCAGGAAGAAAGCATCCTGTATGCAATTCCCATTGAGATATTTAAACCCTTTGTGATGCAAAATCAGGAGGTTTTAAATTTTTTATTGGAAAGTTTTGCTTCCAACACCCGAAATCCATACGATATAGATTACAAGGGGAAATTAATTTCCGAGAATAGTTTTATTGCAAAACAGGACCCTGAAGTTCCCTATTTTCAGCCTATTGTTTATAGCAAAAAAACCATTACTGCGCAATCCACAGATTTGGTAGAAGACATCGCAAAATTGATGAGCAGCCACAAAATTGGGAGTGTTATTATTGAGGAAAATCAACTCCCGGTGGGAATAGTCACCGATAAAGATTTGCGATTCAAAATTGCAACCGGAAAGTTTCCAATTAGGGTGCCTGTTTCACAAATTATGTCGGCACCTGTAATTACGATTTCCCGGGATATATCTATTGCAGAAGCCCAGTTGTTGCTTTTAAAACACGGGATAGGGCATTTGTGTGTCACAAGAGACGGAACCCCGGGATCAAAAATCATCGGGATCCTTTCTGAACACGATATTTTGGTTGTCCAAACCAATAATCCAGGTGTAATATTAAAACTGGTAAAACGCGCAACCAAATCCAAAGATTTAAAGGCCGTTAGAGAAAAACTGACGGCTTTAATTAAAAATTCGATAGAAAGCAATATTCCCATACAACATATTTCAAATTTGGCCGGAGAAATTAATCTGGCAATCACACGAAGAGCGATTTATTTGGCTATTGAAAAAATAGGAGAACAACCCCCGGTTCAATTTGCCTGGATGAATGTGGGGAGCCAGGGGAGAAGAGAACAATTGCTTTTGACCGATCAGGATAATGCTATAGTTTTTGAAGATGTTGAGGAAGAACGATATGAAAAGGTGAAAAACTATTTTATAGAATTGGCTAAAAAAGTGAATAAAACCCTGAACAAGGTTGGATATGAATACTGTCCTGCCGAAATGATGGCGAGTAACCCCTTATGGTGTAAATCTCTTTCAGAATGGAAACAGCAATTTAGTACCTGGATTTTTAAGCCCGGAGAAAAAGGAATTATGATGTGCACTATTTTCTTTGATTATGACTATGTGTATGGTGATGAAAGATTGACAAATGCCATAACCGAAGAGATTTTTAAAAACATTCAAAATAACCAGCTGTTTTTTGCCTATCTGGGAACCGATGCTTTGAGAAATCCTCCCCCGATTGGTTTTTTCAGACAGTTTTTGGTGGAATCGGATGGGGAACACAAAGATACTTTTGATATTAAAAGCAGGGCGATGCTGCCCCTTATTGACGCCGCTCGTTTACTTATTTTGAGCAATCATTTTACAGGGGTGAATAATACCATGGAGCGATTTAAGAAATTGGCGGAACTTGAACCTCAGAACCGGGAATTTTTTGAAGCTTGTGCCGAAGCATTTGCAAATTTGATGTATTTTAGAACCCGTGAAGGACTATCCCAAGACTCCGGCGGCAGGTTCCTGAATTTAAAAGAATTGTCAAAATCTGATAAAGTAAAACTAAAAAATTCGTTTCAACCCATACACGAACTTCATGCTATCCTAAAACAACGTTTCCAACTTTCTTATTTCACTTAAACATGAGCTTTGACTGGTTTAGAAAAACAAAAAAAGAGGCTCCCCAATTTTGGAAGGATTATTTGTCCGGTTTTCAAAAACAAGCCGGAAACCCACTTTCAAAACGATATGTAGTTTTTGATTGTGAAACCACAGGATTGGACCCAAAAAAAGATGTGATTTTATCCATTGGTGCCATAGGAATTGAAGGAGATGCCATTCTTGTAAATGATTATTTTGAGGTTTTTTTGGAACAGGACGTGTACCGTCCGGAAACTGTTCCAATTCACGGAATTTTGAAGACCGGTAAAGAGGAAAAATTAACCGAACCTGAGGCTGTCATTCGTTTTCTTTCCTACATAAAGGATGCAACTCTTGTGGGCCATCACACCAACTTTGATGTAAAAATGGTCAATCAGGCTTTAAAACGATTGGATCTCGGAAAACTCAAAAACAAAAAAATTGATACAAATGATCTGTATCAAAAACACAAAGGTTGGCAATCTGATCAATATTCCGGATTAGATGAATTATGCGCTGTTTTTAAGATCTCAAAAAGTGATAGGCATACAGCTTCCGGGGATGCATTTATAACAGCTTTGATCTTTTTAAAACTGAAGAAAAAACTGAGGATCTAATTCTGGATTAAGGAAATTCACAGAAAAATATCGAAATTAAAGTATTCCGCCTTAGCTATTTTGTATTTTTGATCAGCAAAACTATATATTAGTGTCCAAAATGAATAATTTGGACTATTTTCAAACTTATTTTTAGTTACGCAGTCCGTTTTATGATTTCTTTTTAATTTAAGTACTTCAGGCTTTTTAAGTACTGATCGGTTAAGAGATATTATATAATGTGATAGATGTCATATTGTAAACACCTAATAATCTATAAATTTGTATCAAATTTATTTTATAAAAATGAAAAATCTATTCAAACTTTCTACAGTAATTTTTAGCGTTTTAATTTTGTTTAGTTGTAAGGATAAAGAAATCTATTCAGCAATTAACAATACAACAGCTTCTGCTAATAATGAATTACATAAAGTTGTAATTAGTGAATCTGCAGATGGGGGAACTTATACTTACCTTAATGTTGAAGAAAACGGAAATAAATATTGGATGGCCATTCCAAACACAGAGGTAAAAGTAGGGGATACTTATTATTATAATGGCGGAATGCTTATGGAGAATTTTGAGAGCAAACAACTTGAAAAAACCTTTGATAAAATTATTTTTGCGGATAATATAAGAACAACTGAAAAGGCCCCGGTTCAAAAACAAGTAAATCCGCATACTAATTCAGATACTACGGCTGTAGTTGAGATTAAAATTGAAAAGGCAGAAAATGGGATTTCATTGGAAGAGCTTTTTACAAACAAAAAATCCCTTTCAGGAAAGTCAATAATTGTTAGGGGAAAAGTTGTTAAGCTTAACAATGCCATACTTGATAGAAATTGGGTGCATATTGTTGATGGAACCCAGTTTGAAAACAAAAAAAGTTTAACTGTAACTACAAAAGAGATGGTTAAAATTGGAGATACCGTGACCTTTAAAGGAATTATTGTCTTGGAAAAAGATTTTGGCCAGGGATATATTTATGATATTTTGCTTGAAGAAGGAGAATTGATCAACTAAAATTTATAAAGATTATCTTTAGTTAGGCTCAACGGTTTTTTTGTAAAACGCGGAAAACCGAAATTCAAAAAAAAATGCTTTTTCCAATTGGAAAAAGCATTTTTTAATTATAATTATTGAAGGTTAGAGCCTCTCATTTTTAATTTCCTCCACAACTTCCGGATTGAGTAAAGTTGAGGTATCCCCGAAATTGGATAAATCTCCCTCCGCAATTTTTCTCAATATCCTTCTCATAATTTTTCCCGAACGGGTTTTTGGCAACCCTGATACAAACTGGATTTTATCCAACTTGGCTATTGGTCCAACCATATCAGAAATTGATTGATTGATCTCTTTTCGAACATTATCCTGGATCCTGGTCTCACCAATTTCCTTCAGGATAACAAATCCGTATAAGGCATTTCCTTTGATTTTATGTGGGAAACCAACGATGGCGCTCTCTGCCACGGCTGGATGCTCGTTAATTGCATCCTCAATAGGCGCGGTACCAAGGTTGTGTCCGGAAACAATAACCACATCGTCTACTCTTCCGGTTATACGGTAATAACCAACCTCATCTCTAAGAGCACCATCACCGGTAAAATATTTCCCGGGATAGGCTTTAAAATAAGTGTCTATAAAACGTTGATGGTCCCTCCAAATAGTTCTGGCTATTGATGGCCAGGGGAATTTAATGCACAAACTGCCAACTACCTGGTTTTCTTCAATTTCATTGCGCAATTCATCCATCAACACAGGTTGAATTCCCGGTAATGGAAGCGAGGCATAGGTAGGTTTTGTTGGGGTAACAAAGGGAATAGGCGAAATCATAATTCCTCCGTTTTCCGTTTGCCACCAGGTATCTACCAAAGGACATTTCTTCTTGCCAACATGATCGTTATACCAGTGCCATGCTTCTTCATTGATGGGTTCTCCAACCGAACCAATAACTTTTAAGGAGGACAGGTCCTGGTTATCTACAAATTCCAAGCTTTCTTTTGCCAGGGCACGAATTGCCGTAGGAGCGGTATAGAATTGGGTAACTTTATGTTTATCTATAACCTCCCAAAATCTACTAAAGGTAGGGTAGGAGGGAACTCCCTCAAAAATTACGGTTGTCGCTCCATTGAGCAGCGGTCCGTAAAGTATATAGGAATGTCCGGTAATCCAACCAATATCAGCAGTACACCAATACACATCATTTTCTTCATATTTGAAAACATTTTTGAAGGTGTATGCTGTATATACCATATAACCGGCTGTTGTGTGTACCATGCCTTTTGGTTTTCCTGTGGAACCGGAAGTGTACAAAATAAATAAAGGATCTTCAGCATCCATAATTTCGGCCAGGCAACTGGAAGACGCTTCCTCCAACAAAGGTTCTATCCAAAGGTCTCTTCCTTCCTTCATATTAACTTCAGAATTGATGCGCTTAACTACCAATACTTTTTCCACACACGGGCAATGCTCTACGGCATCGTCCACAATTCCTTTTAAATCGATGGTTTTATTTCCTCTGAAGCCTCCATCGGAGGTGATCACCATTTTAGAATCGCAATCGATGATCCGGGTTTGCAAGGCTTTGGAAGAAAATCCTGCAAAAATTACCGAATGAATGGCACCAATTCTGGCACAAGCTAAAACTACTACTGCCAACTCGGGAATCATGGGGAGATAAATACAAACCCTGTCCCCTTTTTTTACTCCCTGATCCCGGAGCACATTTCCCATTTTTGAAACCCTGACGTAGAGATCGCTATAGGTAATATGTTGTGCTTCCTCATTGGGATCGTTGGGCTCAAAAATAATGGCGGTTTTATCGCCTCTTTTTGATAAATGCCTGTCGATACAATTTTTGGTGATGTTTACTTTCGCATTTAAAAACCATTTAAATTCGGCTTTTTGCATATCAAACTCATACACTTTATCCCATTTTTGGTACCAGGTAAAGTTCTTGTCGGCGATTCGATCCCAGAATTTTTTAGGTTCTTTTATAGACTTATTATACATTTTAAAATAATGCTGTAAATCTTCAATTTTGTAATAACTCATTATATTTTTGTTTTTGTGATTATCAGGAATTAACCAGTTTGAGTATTTCCCAAATTTACTAAAATTTGATAAACTTAAGGTTTGGTTTTCTTTTGCTCTTTTCTTTTATCTTTAAAATAGATCCTTAATGCATTTTTTATTTCATCAATAATGCTTACATCATCAATGGTAGAAGGAATTTGGTAGTCTTCTTTATCTATTATGCCCCTCAACAGTTTTCTCAATATTTTTCCGGACCGGGTTTTGGGCAGTCGTTCTACAATCAAAACATTTCGCAAAGCAGCTACAGCGCCAATTTTTTCGCGTACCAGTTGGATTATTTCATGTTCCAGTTGAAAATGTTCCATACTTTCCCCGGATATTAATACAATCATAGCCATTGGGACCTGCCCTTTTAAATCGTCCTGAATTCCTACCACGGTGCATTCGGCAACAGATGGATGGGAAGACACAATTTCTTCCATCTCTGCGGTAGACAGGCGGTGACCGGCAACATTAATTACATCATCCACTCTTCCGGTAATAAAAACATAGCCATTTTCATCCTTGTAACCTCCGTCCCCGGAAAAATAATACCCTGGAAATTTGGTTAAATATCCCGCTTTAAATCTGGCCGGATCTTTCCATAAACCCAACATATTTCCGGGGGGCAAAGGCAATTTTATCACTACATATCCCTCTTCATTTGGCGCTAATTCCTGCCCGTTTTCCCCAAAAATCTGGATATCATAGCCGGTTACAGGTTTTCCGGTTGAACCCGGTTGTATGGGCAGGGATTCTACACCCATCATAACAGCAATCATTGGCCATCCGGATTCTGTTTGCCACCAGTGGTCAATAGCCGGTATTGGGATGTGTTTTTGATACCATTCCAGGGTTGCGAGATCACAGCGCTCTCCTGCTAAAAATTGGGTGCGCAGGCTGCTTAAATCGTATTTTTTAATAAACTCTCCTTCAGGATCCTCTTTTTTAATCGCCCTGATGGCTGTAGGAGCAGTGAACATCGCATTCACTTTATGTTCCGAAATTACGCGCCAAAAGGTGGAAGCATCGGGGGTTTTAATTGGTTTGCCTTCAAAAATAATGGTTGTATTTCTATTTATAAGTGGGCCATAAACAATAAAGCTGTGTCCCACAACCCAACCAACATCAGATGCCGCCCAAAAAACTTCATCCGGATCCAATCCGTAAATATTTTTCATGGAAAACTTAAGGGCCGTCGCATAACCTCCTGTATCCCTAACAATTCCCTTGGGTTTTCCGGTGGTTCCCGAGGTGTATAAAATGTAAAGCGGATGTGTTGCATTTACAGGAACACAATTCGCTTCTTTTGAATTATAAATTAATTCTATATAATCCAGATCATAAGGCTTAAATGGTACTTTAGCGCCTAACTTTCTGTTGAAAATTATTACTTTTTCGGGTTTGTGCCCTGCCAATTCAATGGCTTCATCTACCAGAGGTTTGTAGGTTATTAACCTGTCAAACTCAATTCCCGAGGAAGCGGTAATCACAACTTTTGGTTTGCAATCGTCTATCCGAATCGCCAATTCATGAGGGGCAAATCCGCCAAAAACAACCGAATGGGTTACACCTATCCGGGCACAAGCCAGCATAGCGAAAAGCGATTGCGGAATCATGGGCATATAGATCACAGCCGTATCTCCCTTTGTCAAGCCAAGGGATTTTAATCCGCCGGCTAATTTGGCGACCTCTGTTTTTACCTCGAGAAAGGAATATTTTATGATGGTTTGTGTCACCGGAGAGTCATAAATAACGGCAATTTGATCGCCAAAGCCATCCTCAATGTGTTTGTCCAGTGCCAGGTAACAAATGTTCAATTCACCATCTTTAAACCATAGTGGATAATCGTTCTCATCTCTTGATAAAATAGAAGTCGGTTTTTTATACCAGGCTATTTCATTGGATTGCTCCTGCCAAAATGCTTCAGGATAGCGGATGCTTCGCTCATAAAGATTGTTGTAGTTCATTTTGTTGTTTTTATATTCCTGAAAAGCAAATTCTACTTTGCATTCAATTATTCATCTGTTGTTAATTTCTCGACTTTTTCCACCAATTTTTT
>JAENXB010000287.1 GCA_016649785.1 Flavobacteriaceae bacterium | reverse complement strand
TTTTTGTCTCCCTCGTAATTTTCAAATCGATCTATACACTGTTGTATGATTATTTTTGCTTCAGCTAAATCACCCCAACCGCCAACATCTACTTTCTTTTTTTCAAGGTCTTTATATACCTTGAAAAAATGTTCGATCTCTTTTAACAAGTGGCCGTTCAATTCATAAAGATCATTAATTTGGTTCCATACCGGATCCGACACCGGAACGCAAATAATTTTTTCGTCAGGTCCTTTTTCATCCGCCATATGGAATACTCCAATAGGCTTTACTTCCATGACAATCCCGGGGAAAGTAGGTTCAGTAACCAATACCAACACATCCAGCGGATCACTATCCAGCGCCAGTGTATTTGGTATAAACCCGTAATCTGCAGGATACATCATGGAAGAAAAGATCATCCGGTCATACCGGACTTTCTTCAATTTAAAATCATATTCATACTTGTTTCTACTCCCTTTGGGGATCTCTATCAATACATCAAAAGTCTCAGACATTTTTCTTTATTTTTTATTCAATTTCAAGGCAGCGAATATAATGATTTTCAACCGTATAAACGGCATTTAAAAATGGAAACCAAAAGAGGCGGTTACCCCAAAGGACCGGGCATCAGGATTATCGAAATAATTTCCGCGATAATGTGCATCTATCCTTATAAATTTAAAAATATTCCCTACTCCCACACTATATTCATAATAAGGCTGATTATCCGGTGCTATCAGCGGCAAACCCGATGCATCCAAATTTTTGTTTTCTTCGGAAATTTCTCCCCACACTCCTCTTATTCCGACAATTTCCCGAAGATTCAGGTCTCGAAGTAAAGGGATCCTTGACAAGAACCTGCCATTAAAATTGTGTTCAAAATGCACCGCTACATAAGTATCGGTTACAAATTCATAGAAGTTCAACAAAGGAAAGGTGTTGTAAAGTGCAAAATATGTTTGGTTGCCCGGCACCACGCTCAGCAATCCCAAGGGGACTTCCCCAAATATTTTACCGGCCTCAATACTGGCATTGGCTTTTCCAAAACCCCCAATAAAAAAAGGTTGATCGTAAAAAAACTGGACTTTTTTATAATCGAAATCACTGTTTAATACATCTTTCACTCCAAGGCTGTAATTCAGGAATAAGCTGGGAAAATCCCCCTCGTTCACGGTGTTCCGCTCCACCCCGAATCCCGATGTCTTTTTTCCGGGAGTATAAGTGAAAATGGTTGAAATTTCAATTTGACTTATTTCTGAACCTGTTTGGGTGCGTGCTTCATCTAAATAATAATCCAGGCTAAAAGTGGGAGAGGCCGGTTTTAAAATTCTATAAGAAGCTCCAACCCGGACATTAAAATTATGGAAAGGCTCAATTTCCATAGCCAATATTGACAAATTGATCGAACTCAATTTATCGTTATCACCTACATTTATAAGAGATGAGGAAGCCAAACTCCTTCCAAGTATATCTGTAGAATTTGTCAGGCTCGCGCCCAATTGTTCCACATCGCGACGGTTGCCCCCGGAAATGGTCAATCTGGACTTTTTATCCAGCAATATCTTACCCGAAATTCCGTATTTGAACTTTTGGTCCTTCAGTCCATAAGCACCATAGCCTTCGATTCGCCAGGGATCGTTAAAGCCAAAATAGGTACGGCCTCCGCCCCGTAATCGCAAGCCTTCCACTTCATTATAACCAATGATGGAATAAATGGGCCCATAATCCCACCCGTTAAATTCCACATATCCAGTGGCCAAAGTCTTGGTGAGGTTAAAAATCCTTTGAAAAGCTTTTACCGTTTGAAGGGTGTCGATCATTTTATAAACCCCGCGCTGATTTTCACTAAGAGGTTCCAGCCTGTTTTCGATCCAAAATTCATCGTCGCGGTTGTACACCTGTTCATGAAATTCTATCACCTTTTGTTCGTAATAGTCATCAGGACGCTCAAGGTTAAATTTGTAATTATCATACAGGACCGTTCGTTTTCCATAAATTCCCCGGGCGTCTTCCTTTTTTTGAAAGGAAAAATCGGCCATAAAAAAGTCCCTTTTTATCAAGAAGATCGAATCGTTCAGGACTTCAAATTCCTTTTCGATATAAACCCCTTTAACCCAGTTAACATTGGCGTCATCGGCCATTTCCATTTTAATTTTGGCGATGGCCCAGGTGGTATCGTTTACCCAAAAATCGCCTTTAAAGGTCAATTCGTTCTTTCTTCGGGGATAATAAACAATCTTATAACACCATTTGTCACCTATAAAGGCAGTATCGGCAAGCACATAATTGTAATTGTCGATGCCTGTGGTGGAAAGCGGACTTATAAAACTTTTGTCAAAAAATTTCAGGTAATTGTCATATACATCCACTTCCCTGTAGATATCCTTTATTCCGGAAATGAGGGTTTGGTTGTTATTGAACCCTGAGTTTTTATTCCCAAGAAGATCTTCCCTTTTCTTTCCCGTTAAATTATCGCCCGATACTTGCATCGCAGATTCATTGATGAAAATGGGCAAATAGGTTTTTCCCGTAACCCTATTGGTATCAAGGTTATCAAAAATAAATTCCATTCCATTAAAAACCCGGTTTTCCATCAAAGTGCTGTCAATTCTATTCAGGTCAAATTCCAGTTTTTCGTATTTTCGGTATTGATACTGATCGAATTTTTTAACCCCGTTTTGCCTTCGGTTTTCCCAAATTTTTCTCAGGATATCCAAGACGGGATTATTTTTTTTGGAGGTTTTTCCCTGGTAGATCACCACTTCAGATAAAGATTCTGCCTCCTCCTCTAAAATTACTTTCAAATTAAGGTTATCCCCTTTCTTCAAAGGAAGAACAAGAGGTTTATATCCTACAAAGGAAAATTCAACTGAATCGTAATTTTTATCTGATTTTAAATAGAATTTCCCTTCTTCAGTAGTAG
>JAENXB010000377.1 GCA_016649785.1 Flavobacteriaceae bacterium | reverse complement strand
TGGATGATTGATGAAAGTAATTTTACAACATTTTTTTCAATTGATGAAGAAATTGAGAACCCATTGAATTTGGAAGATTGGATGACCAATGAAGCCTTGTTTAATACAAATTCAATTTACCTGGAAGTAGAAACCGAAGGAGCTTTGGAGCTGGAAAACTGGATGACAGATGCAAATAATTTTGAAGTTTCAACAATTCAGGTTATCGAAGAACCCGATACAGAATTGGCATTAGAAGTTTGGATGTTAAAAGATGAATTATTTGCCCGCAAGGAAGAAATTGAACAACCGTTGGAACTGGAAGCCTGGATGGTATCTGAAAACATTTGGTAGATACAAAGATTTTTTGAAAGGATTATATTATTAAAAAACACAACAAAATTAAACACCATGAAAATAGAAAATGCAAAAGCACAAATGAGAAAAGGAGTTTTGGAATATTGCATTCTCCTGGTTCTGAACGGAGAGCCTCTCTATGCAACCAACATAATTCAGGGTTTAAAAGAAGCTAAAATGATTGTGGTTGAAGGAACTCTTTATCCTTTACTTATGCGATTGAAAAATGAAGGTTTACTTACGTATCGCTGGGAGGAATCGACCCAGGGGCCACCACGAAAATATTATGAACTGACTGAAAATGGAAGAAAAATTTTAGGGGAATTGGAAGGTTCGTGGAGTGAGTTGGTTGATGCTGTTGAAAAGGTTAAAAACAGAAGGGCTTAATTATTTAATGGAAACAGATTTAAAACTTTAATAAATAATAAAAATGAAAAGGACATTCACAATAAACATGAGCGGTACTGTATTTCACATCGAGGAAGATGCTTACGAAGTGTTGCAAAAATACCTGGTAACCTTGAAAAACCATTTTGGTAGCAGTGAAGAAGGGAAGGAGATTGAATCTGATATTGAAGCCAGAATCGCTGAGATATTTACAGAAAAATCAACCGGGGGAAAGAATGCAGTTACCTTGGAGTGGGTTGACGCGGTTATTAATACAATGGGTACACCCGAAAGTTTTACAGAAGAAATGGATGATGAAGAACCTCTTCCGGGCCAGGCAAAACGCAAAAGGAGACTCTATCGCGACCCGCAGGAAACTGTTTTAGGCGGGGTTTGCGGTGGACTGGCAGCTTTCTTTAACATGGATCCGGTAATTATGCGAATTATTTTTGTCGTACTAACTTTTATTCCTACAGGGGTAGGAGTGTTGGCGTATCTGATTCTTTGGATTGCTGTGCCAAAAGCAGTAAATACCGCGCAACGCCTCGAAATGAGAGGGCAGGAGGTAAGTGTTAAAAACATTGAGAAATTCATTCAGGATGAAGCAAATGCAGTAAAAGAAAGTTATAATAAATTCAGGAAATCAGGCTTTTTTTCGAAAAAGGAAAAAGCGTAAAGTATGTCCTCCAACCTAACCTGAATAATTCACAAATTACATAAAAAATGGGTA
>JAENXB010000272.1 GCA_016649785.1 Flavobacteriaceae bacterium | reverse complement strand
TTATATCCAGCAAATGGGAGCTGAATTCGTCCGGGCTTTAAAAGAAGACCGGAAGTCTATTTTTAGTGCAGATACCATACGTTCCCTTGTATTTGTGATTCTTTCTGCTACTTTGATCTGGTTGTACCTAAAACAAAAAGCGAGCAAAAATTTAGTGATTGCGGGTTTTGTATTATTGATTTTAGCCGATTTAATAGGGGTTGACAGAAGATATGTAAATAATGAAGATTTTGTGGCATCAAAAGTAATGAACCAACCCTTTCAAAAAACGGCTGCCGATGTTGAAATTTTGAAAGATAAGGGGCATTATAGGGTATTTGATTTAGCCGAAAGCCCTTTTAATACAGGAAGAACATCATATTTTCATAATTCCATTGGAGGATATCACGCTGCTAAACCAGGAAGAATGCAGAATCTTTTTGATTTCTATATTGCAAAAAACAATTTGCTAATATTGAATATGCTGAATGTGAAATATATTATTGTTCCTACTGAAGAAGGCACTCAGGCTCAACAAAATCCAGAAGCGTTTGGAAATGCCTGGTTTGTGGAGAATATTAAATGGGTGAGCAATACCAATGAAGAGATATTAAATCTAGGTGAAACCGATCTGGTTAAAACTGCCGTCATTAATAATAGGTTTAAAGACCAAATTCCTTCAACTTTGGATTTTGATCCTTCAGCACAAATTGAATTAATTGAACATGAGCCCAATAAATTGGTATATAGATCTTCAGCAGCTAAAGATCAATTGGTGGTTTTTTCAGAAATGTATTATGGCCATGGTTGGATTTCATCTATAGATGATAAAGAAACTCCGCATATTCTTGCAAATTATGCACTGAGGGCCATGATGGTGCCGGCAGGGGAGCATATCATCACCTTTAAATTTGAACCGAAAGTAGTAAAAAAAGGAAGTACCATAGCTCTTATAAGCTCAATTATCCTGGGATTTCTGCTATTGGGCGGAATTTACTTTACCTTTAAAATTAAAGATCAAGACGTGTAAAGCGTGGGATATAGCCCTTATGAAAAAAGTACTTATTATCACTTATTATTGGCCTCCTGCCGGTGGACCCGGCGTACAACGTTGGTTAAAATTTGTGAAATATTTAAGGGAATATCAAATAGAGCCAATTGTGTATATCCCGGAAAATCCGGAATACCCCATGCTTGATATATCCCTAAATAGTGAGGTGCCGGAAAACATAACTATTTTAAAAAATAAAATTTTCGAACCTTATTTTTTGGCAAAGTTATTTTCCAAAAAACATACTTCCATTATCAGTTCCGGAATAATAGCCGAGGGCAAGAAACAAAATATCTTGCAGAAATTGTTTTTATATATCCGCGGGAATTTTTTTATTCCCGATGCTCGAAAATTTTGGGTGAAGCCTTCCATAGAATTTATATCAGATTATATTTCAAAGAATAATATCACTACAATTATTACAACCGGCCCGCCGCATAGCTTACATCTAATAGGTCTGGGATTAAAACAAAAACATAAAATAAAATGGGTTGCCGATTTCAGGGATCCATGGACCCGAATTGGCTATCACGAAAAGTTGCGCTTGTCTAAACGGTCAAGGGAAAAGCATCTAAAATTGGAAAAAAATGTGCTTTCGGAAGCAAATCATATTATAACTACCAGTTTTACCACCAAAGCTGAATTTGAGAAAAAGACCTCCCGTCCAATTACGGTGATTACCAATGGATATGATGTTTTAAATCAATCTGAAGTTCCTTTAGACCTTCATTTTACGTTTTCTCATATAGGTTCATTACTTTCGGGACGGGATCCTAAAAACCTCTGGCAGGTACTTGGAGAATTGGTTGCTGAAAATCCGAATTTCGCCAGGGATCTTAAAATTAAACTTGTAGGAGCGGTAAGTGATGAAGTTGTACTTTCTATGAAAGGGTATGGATTGGGAATTCATCTTGAAATCTCGGGTTATGTTGCTCATAAGGAAGCATTAAAAATTCAGCAAAGTGCACAGGTATTATTGTTAATTGAGATTAATTCTGAAGAAACCAAAGGAATTATTCCCGGGAAGTTATTTGAATATATGGCGGCAAAAAGACCAATTTTGGCCGTAGGTCCACCGGAATGGGATGTTGAAAAGATCTTGAAGGAAACCAGTGCCGGAAGCTGTTTTAATTATGAGGAGCGTGAAAATTTAAAAGTTCAAATTTTAAGTTACTATGAATTGTTCAAACAAGGTAAATTAAAATCAGAATCTAAAAACATTGAAAAATATAGCCGAAGGAACCTCACAGGGAATTTGGCACAACTTTTAACCGAATAAAATTAACGATGGGGGTAATTTTAAATCAATCCTTTAAAAATGTGGTTACTACCTATTTCGGATTTGGAATAGGCGCCATCAATACCCTCTTTTTATTTACATATTTTCTTGAAAAAGAATATTACGGCCTGGTTAGTTTTCTGCTTTCCGCAGCAAATTTGGTCTGGCCGCTTATGGCTTTTGGGGTGCACAATACCCTTGTTAAATTTTATTCGACCTACAAAAAAGATGCTGATCGGGACAAACTTTTAAACCTTATTTTGATCTTACCTATCGGGGTTTCCATAATCCTGGGTTTAATTGGATTTTTTAGTTACGGTTTTCTGTTGGATTATTTTGAAGCAGGGAACCAACTGGTGCAGCCTTATATTTGGCTGATATTTGTAATTGCACTTGCAACGGCTTATTTCGAAGTGTTTTTCGCCTGGTCTAAGGTGAATTACCAAAGTGTTTTCGGAAATTTTATGAAAGAAGTCTTCCACCGGATCTGCATTACTCTTCTGCTTTTTAGTGTTTATTTTTCCTGGCTTAGTGTAGATCAGTTTATTTATGCGATGGTACTGGTTTTTATTTTCAGGGCAATTGCGATGCAGGTATATGCGTTTTCGCTTTATAAACCAAAAATTAGTTTTGAACTCCCGGAAAACCTGAGTTCTATTTTAAAATATTCGGTACTTATCTTAATCGCGGGGTCTGTTGCGATGATCTTATTGGATTTGGATAAGGTAATGATAGAACATTATTTGCCGATAGAAAATGTCGCAGTTTATGGTATTGCGGTTTATATAGCAACGGTA
>JAENXB010000391.1 GCA_016649785.1 Flavobacteriaceae bacterium | reverse complement strand
GCGGTGCGGACGGGACTCGAACCCGCGACCCTCGGCGTGACAGGCCGATATTCTAACCAACTGAACTACCACACCAGAGATTTTTCAAACTGATTTTTGCAACAAATCAGCTATGATTATTCAAAATTTGCAACACATTTAAAGAACAAACCTTCTGAAATCCGTTTCCGAAAAGGCTTTGCAAATATAGCCTTTCTTTTTTTTCCTGCAATAGGACAAATTAAAAAAAATCACGTTTTTTAAGGAGTACAACCGAACCACTTAACGCACAACTAATAAGACAGTTAATCCTCAAAATCAGAAATAATAAAATTCATTTTGTTTAGTTTTTTCTCACCATCCCATCTGTATGCCAACAATTTACCGGTTCTTGTGACGCATGAATCGACACAACAAAGGTTTTCCTCCAGAATTCCGCAACATTGTTTTAAGCAATAGTGTCCGAAGAAAACGATAGGATCATTTTTTGGATAAGGTTTCCTTTGCTGAATAATCTCACTCGGTATTATGTAAGCCGGGAGGTCGAACCTGCTTTCAAGCGAAATATCCTTAAAGGTCTTACCTTTAGGCGTGTCCCACCATTTCATGCGAAATGAACGGTGAGGCCTTCCTTCATCGTCAAAAATCAGCAGATCCTTGGGCAACTGAAAATCCAAACCTTTACAGCTTTCCCAAAAACTTCTGGAAAATTCGGTTACATTCAAGGCTATTTCCCGCAAGATAGTTTTCTTCAGTTTCGGACCTGTAATTGTATCTTTGAGTAATTTGACGTTTTCATCATCCCAACAGGCATGAATGATACGAATATCCCCAAAATCGAGAAATATCGGTAAAGTTCGTAACCATTTCAAATGACTCTTCAACTCTGCTTTGTGTGGAGCAAATTCTTCTAAAGTCTGATTAATCTGTAACTGGTATTTAGGAATTCTTTTTTTGTAATATTTCCCTTCTATATCTCTCAAATAGTATAGAACTGCATACAATTCATGATTTCCGAGAATTGCATAGGCCGATTCTTTCTCAACCATTTTCCTGATCAGAATGAGTGTTTCCCTGATTTTTGGCCCACGGTTAATAAAATCACCAACAAATACAGCTTTACGTGTAGGATGTGAATAACAATCATCAACAAGCTGATAACCCATCTTTTTCAGCAGACTCTTCAGCTGATCAGCGTGGCCATGAACATCTCCTATAATATCGTACATAAATAAATTGCCCGAATGATTTATTCGGGCAATTTATATATTTTTTTAGAAAGAATAAACTTATGGCAATGCTGAAATGCCAATTGGGTAAATAATCCTTTTTTATTACCAGAAATAGAT
>JAENXB010000181.1 GCA_016649785.1 Flavobacteriaceae bacterium | reverse complement strand
ATTTATGGCATCACAATCCTTGTTCTTGTTTGCCAGGGCTGATTTTTTGAAAATCATATTCTTTTCATCCCATCCAGCTATTGAAGTGCTAAAGGAAAGACGGATCGTTCTTGGTTTCTTGTGAAATATTTTTATTACAACAGGGAACGACCCGTCACTAACATTTTTTGAACCATTTCTCGTGTCTAAAATCAATCTTGCTCGTGCCATATTTTTAAAATCTATACTATAAAATTAGTGAAAATTACGCACACTTTACGCACACTTTTTTCTAATTCAGGATGAAATCAATTGAAATTAAAATTTATTATAACCTTGATAATCAATTAATTATGTTGTTTTTTAACACGGGTTAGTAACCCAAAAAACGACTTCTAAGCAGGCGGTCCCACGTTCGAATCGTGGTGCGATCACATTAATACCAAGGGTTTCAAACTTTTATTAGTTTGAAACCTTTTTCATTTGCATACCATTTGCATAAAAAAGTCTTTAAAAATGGGATCTATTAAATTCTGCTCTTGTATAGGCTTCGTTCATAATTTTTTTTATGGAAGGAATTATCATTTCGAAATTAATAGAATATCTTGTTTAACAATTTTACTTTAATTCATTCTTCTATATTAATGTCATCTTTTAAAGGAGCTTGCCAAAAAGCGATTAAATGGTTACATTTTGGACACTCTAGATCACCAATAGAATGAAGTGCGCTGAAATCACCATTGTCGAGTTGTTCACCCTTACCTTGCCAACCGCAATCTTTGCATTTAAAATCTTGAGCCTTATAAGTATTATAGTCTACTTGCATTATATTTAGATATATTCTTTTGCTTCTTTTATTTCAACTCCCCTATGTTAAACACAATATAATATTGCTCCTGGTCTGGCAGAACTTCATAAAGAGAAATTTTATCTTTTATCAATCTTTGATTGTTAAAAAAGGATTGTTTCAGGAATTTCCGGTTTTTCATCTCCTAACCAGGCAGTAATTAAACAGAACCCTTCTGGTTGTTCAATGCGATAATTTACGCCATCCGCAGGATCTACCCAATGCAAATACCCTACTCGTTCAATATCTCTATTGTAAATATCAATATTTATTTTCAATTCAGAACCTGGTTCAAGCAATTGGAACATGTAGCAATATGCGTTCCCGTCATTTGCCTTTTTGAAAAACATTACTTTTTGTTGAATGAAATAACCGCTTGTTTTTGTAGATACGGGATTAGTTTAGGAAATGAAAATTGTTGAGGGAATTGGCTAAAAAAGAAAAAAGTCTGGTAATGCTGATTGTTGAAAAACACTAAACACAACTGGCTATATAGTTAGGTGGAACTGCCCTACCCCTCAGCACATTCCCCTTCAACTTGTCAATCCCCAATGAAATACTCTTTATTGCGGGGAAAGCGCTTCGTCGAAAAGGTCTTGGACACAGGAAAAAAAGTTGATCCCCTTCGTTTCGCTAATCCGCGAATCCCGAAAAAAGTCGGGAGCGGAACCGCTCCACTCCGGGAAGCACTTTTTTACCTGAGTCCGCAGGATCTGAACTCGTTTCATGTTTTGTACCTACCGGAACCGGTTGTAACTTTTGAATCGGCTACATTCGAGAGTAAATAAAACAATGTCAAAAAGAGATATCTCAGCAATAAGAAATAAACGACATATTTGATATAAAAATGTTGGCAGTAATTACGCAGACCAAAAGATTGAATTAAAATACTTGATTATTCTCGTTTATCTTTTTTAAGTCTTTCATCAATAGGTAATTCAATAAATTCAATAATCTCTATTTTCCCAAATTCTTTATATAAAGGATTTAAGATAATATTTGATTCAAAACCAACAATAGTAGATGGCACTCGTAATGCAAAAAAATTTCGGTCTTTTGCTGAATTAGTAAAAACCTCTGTTGTTTTTGAAGAATATGGGTATTGATTCCATCTTTCTGGAAGCTCATTTAATTCTGCTATTACAAAGTCATCTGGAAATTGAATTTTGGCAATTAATATTTCTTTAGGTAAATATGCAATGTTTTCAGAGTGAACATAATACTCTAGCAAGGCCAATGAAATATTTTCTGAACAATAAATAGCGCGTGTTCCAACTTTATTCCATCTACCGCCAACCTTTTCAGCACCTATACCCGAAAGTGTTAAATCTTTGTATTTCACATTAGCAACTCTATAAACAATCATTAGCTATAAACATTGTATTGGATTCTAATGATTTCGCTTTCTACCATTTCAAAACCAAAACTACTATCAAGTAGTTCAAACGGAATTCTATTCCCAAGGGTTTTTGATGGAGTCATCAACCATTTCTTAAAGTCTTCTTTAGAATCAAAGACCTCATAACCCAATCCAAATAATCTCGCCAATTCGTAAATTCGCTCTGAAGTTTCCTTTCCATAAACTGTTTTCTTTTGCATACTACTAATAGATGCCGGCAGAATATGTTCAAACTCTTTCTCAGTAGAACCAGTATAATGTATTAATTGCTTCCAATCTGTCTTTTTCACGCCTTCTCTGATGCGACTTATTAATTCAATTTTATATCCTGGAGCATCTTTTGCATGTAAAACAACCCAAGAGGGTGAGAATTTAGCAGGACTAACTGGATTGCTTCCTTTTTTAGCAACTCTGGCTCTTACTACAGTCTTCTCCTTGTTTGAATCTCCTGATTTTGTCTTTACATTCATAATTGGATTATTACACTTATATCATTGTAAATATACAATAATATTTTTTATTTAATTCTTGAATCGAAAAAAATAAAAACTATACCAATACAGGATTTGGAATTTAATATTGATTAAAGAAGTAAAAGGCGGAATTATAAAACGAAAATAAAAAACTAAAAATTTGAAATTTAACAGTAATATTTTTGAAGAGGTATTTGAAAGATTAAGAGCCCAACTTCCATCAAATCTGGTTTATCACAATCACGCTCATACCCGGTTCGTGGTAGAAAAAGCAGATTTTTTAGCCGTGCAGGAAAATTTGGGAGTAGCTGACCGTAACCTTATTTCTATCGCTGCACTTTACCACGATACAGGCTTTTTACTGGACCGCGAAAATCACGAAGAAATGAGTTGTGATCTTGCCCGCAAAGAATTGCCAGATCACGGCTTTTCTGAACCGGAAATACAAACGATCTGCGGAATGATCATGGCCACCAGGATCCCTCAGCAACCACATACCATCCAGGAAAAAATTGTCGCAGATGCAGATCTTTTTTACCTGGGAACAGATGATTATGAATTGTTCAGCACAAAGCTTTACAAAGAGTTAAAATATTTGGACCCCAAAATGGACGATATTGCCTGGCTCAAAATCCAGAATAAGTTTATTTCTTCACATACCTACCATACCACCTATGGCAAAACAGTTCTTGAACCGGTTAAAAAAAGGAATGTCGCGGCATTGAAGGTAAATTAGGAAAGAGTTTTTTTTTGCTGGCAAGCCTATCTTTCTGAGATCAAAATTTCTCTGAAAATAAATTTGTTTTGGATTTTTATTCGTTGAGAATCCTTCATCTACAGATTTTTAATGTCGAACCTAAATTTGAAACTTAAAAACGGAAAGTTTCCTTTAAAATTTAACCTACTATATTTCTTTATTTTGACCATATATCGTAATATTGCAATGTAATATAAAGATAAAAACAGTTACTTATGAAAATTACAATTCTTGATCCCGCTATGTGTTGCAGTACCGGTGTTTGTGGACCCGATGTTGACTGCAGATCTGAAAGATCCGTTGTTAAAGAGCAGGGCGCTGGCAGAAGTTGAAGTGATCAATAAAATTGACGAAACCCTTACTGAAAGAATTTACGACATCCCCCTACTTGCCTCAGGAAAATCTCCTTCCGGCACTTTTGGAATTTTACGATACAAGACAAACCTTAACAACAAAATAAAAAATGGGAGTTACAAAAAGTGATCTGTTTTCAGAAACTCAAAATGATCTGGCACTTGCGGCAAAAGCCTTTTCTCACCCCGCACGTATTGCTATCATTCAATATTTGCTCAAATCCAATAGTTGTATCAATGGCGACCTGGTCCAGGAATTGGGATTGGCTCAGGCAACTATTAGTCAGCATTTAAGAGAGTTGAAAGACATTGGGGTCATCCAGGGAAGCATTGAAGGAACCAGGGTGAATTATTGCATCAACCCCCAGCGTTGGGAAGAAATCAAGGGACAGTTCAATAAACTCTTTGATCAATTCGATCTTCCGGATCCAAAAAATTGCTGCTAACTCTAGCTTACAAGTATACAAAATCAACAAATAATAAATCTTTCAACTATGAAACTTTCAGAGATCAAAACAATTTTGAAAAAGGCAGTTCGAATTCAGTTTGAACTGCCTGACGGGGAATTGATTCCCGGGCATTTTCACGTGACCGAAGTGGGAAAAGTCACCAAACATTTCATCGACTGTGGAGGAACCGTTAGAAACGAAGAAGTTGCCAATTTCCAACTTTGGAATGCCAATGACTATGATCACAGACTTCATCCAAACAAATTATTGAATATTATTGAACTTTCTGAAAAGGTTTTAAATATGGGAGATTTAGAGATAGAAGTGGAATATCAGGGTGAAACTATTGGCAAATACGGGCTGGATTTTGACGGATGGAAGTTCCTTCTTACCTCCAAACAAACCGATTGTCTTGCCAGGGAAAATTGCGGCATTCCCGAAGATAAATCAGAGGAAACTCAACCCAATTCCTGTTGTTCCCCAAATTCAGGTTGTTGCTAATTCATTAACTGATCTCTAAACCCCTTTATTTTGACGGTATTTAAAAAAATTAAAGATATAATTGAATCACTTGATGTTACGGTTATTTCTGATGACCGAAAATCTACTTTGCAACCCCTCATTGAATATATTCAAGCCAAAATATCAAGTCAACAAGAGTTAAGGCTCAATTTTATTTGCACGCATAATTCAAGGAGAAGTCATTTGTCTCAGGTATGGGCACAAGCAATTGCCTCGCATTTTGAACTAAAAAATGTGTTTTGTTATTCCGGCGGAACAGCGGCAACAGCCTTATTTCCAATGGTTGCAAAAACCCTGGAAAAATCCGGTTTTAAAGTCAGCGTCATTTCTGAAGGCATAAATCCTGTTTATGGCATTAAGTATGATAAAAATGAACATCCAATCATTGGTTTTTCCAAGACCTATAACGATAATTTCAATCCGCAGTCTGAATTTGCAGCTATTTTAACTTGTTCCCAGGCAGATGCCGGTTGTCCTTTTATTGCAGGTGCTGAAAAACGAATCCCGGTCACCTACAATGATCCCAAGGAATTTGACGGTACTCCGCAGCAGGAAGCAAAATATCAGGAGCGTAGTTTGCAAATAGCAACAGAACTTTTTTATGTGTTTTCAAAAATTAATTAAATGGCTGAAAAGAAAAAAATTGCGTTTTTTGAAAAATATTTAAGCCTTTGGGTAGCTCTATGTATTGCGGGAGGGATTTTAATTGGATTTGTTGCCGGAGATGCCATGAAGTTCATGAGTACCTGGGAAATTTATCAGGTAAACATTCCCATTGCCATCCTTATCTGGATGATGATCTATCCTATGATGCTTCAAATTGATTTTTCCAGTATTAAAGAGGTGGGAAAACGCCCAAAAGGAATTGTCCTGACCGTGGTGATGAACTGGCTGGTAAAACCCTTTACGATGGCCTTCTTTGCCTGGATCTTCTTCACAAAAATATTCGCTGCTTTTATCGATCCTGCCCTTGCAGGGGAATATATTGCCGGTGCCATCATTCTGGGAGCAGCGCCTTGCACGGCGATGGTTTTTGTTTGGTCCTATTTAACCGATGGAGATCCCAATTACACCCTTATGCAGGTATCTG
>JAENXB010000194.1 GCA_016649785.1 Flavobacteriaceae bacterium | reverse complement strand
TTATGCCCGCACCGGGGTAGCCTATTTCGTGGGGGATTATCTGCAATCTGATATTTCAGGGCTTATTAATTTTACGAATACTCCCTCAAGATGGCAGGTTGCTGCCGGTATTTCTTACCGTTTTGATATGCATAAACAAGATGAATTTTTAGGCGATTCCAATGAAGGTGACCTTAGAAAAGGTCGTTCTAAAAAAAGGAAAATTGAGACTAAACCTGAGTTGGAAAACTAAAATTATGATTTTCAGAAATAAAAAAAATCCGCACTATAGCGGATTTTTTTATTTCTGATTGAAAAAGTTATTCACCTACAGCGGCAGAAACTGCAGCAGAAAGGCGTTTATAAGTTCCGTTCTCCAAACGTTCCCTGATTGCAGAAAAGGCTGTCAGGGTTAAGGTTATATCTTCAAGAACGTGTGTTGCTGTTGGTATCATTCTCAACAAAATAAGTCCTTTAGGGATTACGGGATACACCACGATAGAACAAAATACTCCATGGTTCTCTCGCAAATCCTTTACAAGGGCCATCGCTTCCGGAATACTTCCTTTTAGATATACCGGGGTTACGCAACTTTGTGTAGTTCCAATATCAAAACCACTATCTTTTAAACCAGTTTGCAGGGCATTTACATTCTCCCATAACTTTTCTTTAAGTTCCGGCATGGTGCGAAGCATATCAAGTCTTTTTAATGCTCCAACTACCAATTGCATTTGCAAGGATTTCGCAAACATCTGCGAGCGTAAATTATATTTTAAATAGTCAATAATCTCCTTATCGGCTGCAATAAAAGCTCCTGTACTGGCCATTGCTTTGGCAAAAGTTGCAAAATATACGTCAATATCAGCCTGCACCCCTTGTTCTTCACCTGTTCCGGCACCTGTTGCACCCAAAGTTCCAAACCCATGTGCATCATCAACAAAAAGTCTGAAATTATATTTTTGTTTTAACGCGACAATTTCTTTAAGCCTTCCCTGTTCTCCGCGCATTCCAAAAACTCCTTCGGTAATGAAAAGAATTCCACCTCCGGTTTGTTCACATATTTTAGTGGCGCGTTGCAGGTTTTTTTCGATACTGTCCATATCGTTATGCATATAAGTAAAACGTTGACCTAAATGCAATCTCACCCCATCAATAATACATGCGTGTGCATCTACATCATAAACAATAACATCCGATTTTGAAACCAGGGCATCTATTGTAGAAACCATTCCCTGATAACCGAAGTTAAGCAGGTACGCTGCTTGCTTGCCTACAAAAGCTGCCAGTTCTTCCTGTAATTTTTCGTGCATATCTGTGTGCCCACTCATCATTCTGGCTCCCATAGGATACGCTGAACCATATTCGGCTCCCGCTTCTGCATCTACCTTTCTAACTTCAGGATGGTTCGCCAATCCTAAATAATCATTAATACTCCAGGTGATAACTTCCTTCCCACGAAACTTCATTCGGTTTGAAATTGGTCCTTCCAGTTTTGGAAAAACAAAATAACCTTCGGCTTGTTCTGCCCATTTTCCTAAAGGACCTTTGTCCTTATAGATCTTATCAAATAAATCACTCATAGATTTTTTATTTACAAGCTGTAAAAGTACTCAAATACAACTCAATTTCCCAATATACCCTTTTATGTTTAAAGATAAAAGCATCCCATTAAAAGGATGCTTTTATCTTTTGTATGTCAATATGTAATTTCATTCATTTTACAAATTCGATGCGCTGTGCATCTGCTTTGTTTTTTGAATCAAAGAAACCTTGTTCGGTCATCCAGTCATCGCTAAAAACTTTGCTCATATATCTGGAACCGTGATCGGGAAAAATGACTACTACATTACTGTTCTTATCAAATTCACCTTCCTCGTTCAATTGTTTAATCCCCTGCATAGCTGCTCCACTAGTGTAACCGACAAACAATCCTTCTGTTTTTGCAAGTTCCCTGGCAGTGTGCGCGCTTTCTTCGTCTGTAACTTTGATAAATTTGTCTATAATATCAAAATCGGTCGCAGTTGGAATTAAGTTTTTACCCAATCCTTCAATTCGGTATGGATAAATTTCTGCATCATCAAATTCACGGGTTTCGTGATATTTTTTCAAAACAGATCCAAAAGCATCAATTCCAATAATTTTTACATTTGGATTTTGCTCTTTTAGGTAACGTGCTGTTCCAGAAATAGTTCCTCCAGTTCCACTGCAAGCTATCAAATGAGTGATTTTTCCTTCTGTTTGCTTCCAGATTTCCGGGCCGGTTGATAAGTAATGGGCGTCCATGTTCAACTCGCTAAAATATTGATTGATATAAACAGAACCTTTTGTCTCTTGGTGCAACTTTCGTGCAACCTGGTAATAGGATCTGGGATCATCAGCAGAAACGTTTGCGGGACAAACATATACCTTGGCTCCCATCGTTTTAAGCATATCGATCTTATCCTGGGAAGATTTTGAACTAACCGCCAAAATGCATTGGTAACCTTTAATTATGCTCACCATCGCGATACTGAAACCAGTATTTCCTGAGGTTGTTTCTATAATGGTATCGCCGGGTTTTAAGATCCCTTTTCGTTCTGCATCTTCAATAATATATAATGCAATACGGTCTTTGGTTGAATGCCCGGGATTGAAAGCTTCTACCTTAGCAAAAAAATTACCATTAAAGTTTTTGGTAATAGAATTTAAATGTATCAAAGGAGTATTTCCTATTAACTGCAATACATTATCAAACACCTGTATCTCTTCTTTCATAAATGAAATTTTTTGCAATTTCCGATTTTTTTAGCAGATTAAACTAATCTAGTTAAAAAAATCTTAATTAGATAACTTCAACAAATTTAAATTAAAATTTTTAATTATTCTGTAATTCCTTGCAAATCCAGTAAAAAAGCATATTCTTCTGCCACTTCTTTTAAAGCTTCAAACCTGCCTGAAACTCCACCGTGTCCCGCATCCATATTTATATGGAACAACAAAATATTATTGTCGGTTTTTAAATCCCTTAATTTTGCCACCCATTTGGCGGGTTCCCAGTATTGTACCTGTGAATCATGCAAACCGGTAGTGACCAACATATTTGGATAATCCTGGGTTTTTACATTGTCGTAAGGGGAGTAAGACATCATATAATCGAAATATTCCTTATTATTTGGATTGCCCCATTCGTCATATTCCCCCGTTGTAAGCGGAATACTTTCGTCCATCATGGTAGTTACAATATCCACAAAAGGCACCGCGGCAATTACCCCTTTATAAAGTTCAGGTGCCATATTTACCACTACCCCAACCAATAAACCTCCTGCAGATCCGCCCATCGCGTATAAATTTTCTTTGGCAGTATAATTTTGATCGATTAAATATTTTGATACATCTATAAAATCGGTGAATGTATTCATTTTATTCAGCAATTTTCCATCTTCATACCAGGGCCTTCCAAGATATTCCCCGCCTCTGATATGGGCAATTGCATAAATAAAGCCCCTATCCAGCAAGCTTAATCGCACACTTGAAAAATAAGGATCAATTGTAGATCCATAAGAACCGTAACCATATTGCAGCAATGGATTACTGCCGTCCATTTTAATTCCTTTTCTATAAATCAAAGAAACCGGAATTTTAGTGCCATCCAATGCGTTGGCCCAAACACGTTCGGTGATATAATTGTTTTTGTTAAATTTTCCACCCAGGACTTCTTGCTCCTTCAAAACCTTACTTTCTTTGGTAGCCATGTTGAAATCTATCACAGAAGTGGGCGTATTCAAAGAATTGTAGTTATATCGTAAAATATCGGTATCAAAATCGGGATTTATACTGGTGAAGGCCGTGTAGGTCTCATTGTCAAAAGGCAGGTAATAACTCTCGTTTTTACCCCAAAGTATGATCTTAATTTTATTCAGGCCATTGTGGCGCTCACTTACCACCAAATATTTTTTAAAAATGTCGATGTCTTCCAACATATAATCTTCCCTGTGAGGAATTACCTCGATCCAGTTTTCCATCCCGGTATGGTCTACCGGAGATTTCATCAGTTTGTAATTCGTAGCGCCATCTTTATTGGTGAGCACATAAAAAGAATCTCCGTAATGGGAAATTCCATATTCCAAACCTCTCTGACGAGGTTGAAAAACCTCAAATAATCCTTCGGGATTATCCGCGTCCAAAATCCGGTATTCACTGGTAAGAGTGCTGCTTGAACCAATAATCAGATATTTATTTGATTTGGATTTATAGATATAGGTATTGAAGGTTTCATCCTCTTCTTCATAAACCAGTGAATCCATAATGGGGTCTGTTCCCAAAATATGCTTGTAAATTTGACTGGAACGCAAAGTTTTACTGTCCTTTTTGGTATAAAAAAGGGTTTTATTGTCATTGGCCCAGGTGGAACCACCGGTGGTTGCAATAATTTTCTCAGGGAAGATTTTCCCGCTTTCCAGGTCTTTAATCTGAATAACGTAATTTCTCCTTCCCAAGGTGTCTAATCCAAAGGCAACCAATTTGTTGTCACGGCTTACATTTAGTCCACCAAGGCTATAATATTCAAAGCCTTCTGCCATTTTATTGACATCAAAAAGGATTTCTTCTGAAGCATCCAGGGAATTGTTTTTTCGGGAATAAATAGGGTAATCCTTTTCTGTTTGATATCTGGTCAAATACCAATATCCATTTAATTTGTAAGGAACCGATTCATCATCTTCTTTGACCCTACTTCTCATTTCTTTAAAAAGCTTTTCCTGAAAATCTTTGGTGTTCAGGGTCACTTTTTGATTGTAATCGTTTTCCTCTTCCAGATAGCTTATTACCTCAGGATTTTCCTTATCGTTCATCCAATAGTAATTATCAACCCGAACGCTTTTATGGGCTTGAAGTTCTTTGGCTATTTTTTGTGCAACAGGAGGGGTAATATCTTTTTTCAAATCTTTTTGGTTTTGAGCAGTTGCAAAGGTAAAACTTCCCATTAAAATAAGTAGCAGTCTTTTCATTTTTAAAGTGTATTTGATGTCTCAATTTAATAAATTTGTAGTTACCAATTTAAAAATAAGAAAATTATGTTTGGAGATATGATGGGTATGATAAATAAACTCAAAGAAACCAAGGAAAAAGTTGAAGCTACCAAAGAGCGGCTTAAAATAGTATTGATAGATGAACAATCTGCAGATGGATTACTAAAAGTCACTATTACCGCTGCCCGGGACATTAAGAATATTACTATTGCCGATGAACTGCTGGAAGATAAAGAGCAACTGGAAGATTATTTGGTTTTAACGCTCAACAAAGCCATTAAAAGGGCATCTGATGTAAATGACATGGAGCTCGCTGCCGTTGCAAAGGACGGAATGCCGGATATTCCCGGTTTGGATATGTTAAAATAATATAAAAAGCCGGTTGATCAATACCTCAACCGGCTTTGCTAGTATAGATCTGCACTGTTTTTAAGCTCCCCCCCTG
>JAENXB010000178.1 GCA_016649785.1 Flavobacteriaceae bacterium | reverse complement strand
ATCAACATCATTAGGATCTCTTCCATTTAAGGCCGCCAGTCTTTGTGCAATATCCAACCTGTTTTCCCTGAATTTTTCGAAAGTTTCAGAAAATGTCTGGTTATTTTTGTCAAAAGCAGTTTTAATTAATATCGTTGAGATGTTGAAATTCCCAAAATTATATGGATTTAAGGGTTGATATTGCAGATCAGTTGTGCTCACCCGGTAGTTTTCGGAAAAAGTTTCTGAATAAATCCTTCCTGCACTCAGGTCTATTGTCAGATCAGGGATAAGGCTCAAAGAGGCCTGGAGATCCAATTGCTTATTATTGACCGAGGTATACTGCTGGTTAAATTCCTGATACAAGGTTAACCAGCCATTTCGAGCCGCAAGGTAGCGCACATCTGCCTGGCCGCCAAGGGTGAATCCGGCAGTAGGCCTTAAGGTTCCCATAAAACCGATGCTGTTGGTATATCCGGGCAAAAATATTCCCTGATTCCTCCTGTAGGTAGCCTGAATTCTTTTTACTCCTGTTACCAAACCAATAAGCGTGTTGTAAGTTTTATCACCCGACTTCTCCTTCTCAGCTTTCACAGGCACTTTAGGTTTATTTGGATCAAGCGTGGGCACTCCTGCACTTCGTTCCTTGATTGTTTCAGGAGTAGATTTTCTCATTTTTAAACCTAAATAATCATAAAGGTTTTGCATATCCATATTGGCATTGAGCTGATGAATACTGGCATTTTGAACAGAATTCCCTAAATCGGGGATCCCTTCGAGATTGGCAAAAATTTCTGAACCACGCTGCCATTGGAAATCACCGGTATAGGAATAGGTGGCTTTAATGAATTTTAAAATTGGGATTTTACTGAATGGCAATTCATAATTGACTTGTAAGGACTGAAAATGCTGATTAGGCGTACCAATTTCAAAAAATCCATCCCAGATTCCTATACTATTATCGGCAAAATTATCTTCATTTATATAATTTCTAATAATCCGATTATTGGTGGCATTAAAACTAAATTGCAGGGATTTTGTCAGGTTATAATTTACACGATATTGCCAATCATACATAAAATTACGCTGAAATAGGGTTGGGATCTCTATATCATTCTCGGTTAAACTGGTCTCCCTGAATTGTTGCTCATTATATTGCCTGATAATATTTGATCCCAGGGTTATATTGCTGGGTAAAGGATTAAAATTAAAATCTTTTACCAAAGAATAATAGTCACTGCTGTCCAGGGCTTTAGCGTTTTTAAACGGCTCTATGGAAAGCGGGGCAAAACTATAATCGTATGTAGCACCAACCCGGACATTCTGACTTAAGGCGTCTTCAATTTCAAAATCCCGATAATCTACCTGGTTGTAGGAGGTGGAGATCGTAAAGTTTTCGATATCGTAAGGCATAGGTTTTCTTTCGGATGTGCGCTCTTTTCGAAGCCCGATAACATTAACACTTTGCCTTTTGGTATATACCTCAGATTGTTCCTTAACCCTATTCCTTTCTGCAGAATCCGTGATCTCGCTCAATCGGGTTTGAAGTTCCAGATCCAAAAATTCCTGATCATATTTTGGGGTAATTAATTCTTCGCCCCGGCTGTAGTTGAACGGTATCTGAACCCCCCATTTTTGGGGCAATAACTGGCCCACGTTCATATTGGTTACCACATCGTATTGCTGAAGATCTTCCCTGCTGCGTTGATTAGGGCCTTGTTCCAGGGTTCCAAAACCTACTGTACTTCTTCTTCCCGTAGCCGAAATGGTTGCAAAATCGGCTAAATTGGCGTCCATATTTAGAATTGCGGCCCATCCGCTGTCATTGTCCAGATCAGACATACGCAACTCGTTAAACCAAACCTCCCCGCAAATATCAGAAGCACTGGTGTTGGGCATCCCGTTTTTAATTCCCAGCATAAACAAACGCACATTTCCAAAACTTGGATTTCCCTTAATACCTACCCGTAATTCCCCAATTTGATATGGATCTTCATCATTGGTCAAATTCAATTCTTCATCAAAATAATTTACTTCTGAAGATAACAATGAAGGATCGCCCAATACCCTTGTTTTAATCCGTTGCAATAACTCAAGGGACAATGACAATCTATTGGATTCCGGCCAAATCTCATCAGCCGAGACCGCGCCAAACATAGTTGCGGTAAGAGGAATTTCTATTTGATAATAATTTTCGGTAAAATCGGTTCCCATTCTTATAAAAGCCACCAGCTGCCCATCTTTAAGCGGAACTTCATTCACAAAGGATTCTGCGTGTAAAAACATTTCCAGGTTTCTATATTGACGCATATCCACCTGAAAATTTTTGTACACCGCACGTGCATCCTGAGGTTCTAATTCACATACTTTCAGGGAAAGGGATTGTTCATTTTGCCTTATACTGGTATTGCTGTTATACAATTCTTCGCGCACTACTCCCGGAGGAAGCACATAAGGAATAGGTTCTCTTTTCTCATTTTCTTCGATGTTTACCGATGAAACTACAAAGAAAGTTCCATTATCCAATGCTTGACCCGGATTTTCTGGATTTAAACTTTGATTGAACCTCCTGTAGTCTCCCCTTACCAAATCCATAGTTCCAAATCTAAGAATGGTGGTTTCCTCAAAATTATTTAAGAATAATCTCATAAACCGAATCGATCTAAAATCGGCTATGCCCCCTTTTGAACCGGTAGGCTCAAAAATTGGGATCTTAAACTGCACCCATCGCACGGGAATTTGCTGTCCATTTGGCAGCGGAGCCGTAATTTCCTTTACATCGGCTATATAAGGGTTATTGTCTATATTCATTCCCGGAAAAATACGCACATCATACTCAAAGTAACTGTTGATGGTATTCATGGTATTGTCCCGGTTCAAATCCTCGGTAGTTGGAAGGGTAGAATTCCCCCTGTTATTATTGTCAATTCCAGACGGGGAGTTTCCATTGGTGCCATTATAATTTCTGTAGCGGTTTACAATGGATCCTGTTGGATTTAAAAAATATTCGTAATTATCGGCTGAAGGATCTGTTAAATTGGCAAAATTGGGAAATTGAACAGCTTCCTCCGCGTCGCTTAAACCATCAAATCCAACATCCTGATTTATGCGTTCCTGCCCTTCAGAATCAAATGCGTAGATTAAAGATTGGTTTGCCGGAACCCTTCCAAATGCAGTATTTATAAAGTTTTGGTCAACACCATCCCGGGGAAGTCCATTTTCATATTGTTTCCTGCCATCTTTTAAAACATCTTCTGAAATATTACCCAAATTGAACGTTAGGGTACCACCATTGTTATTGGCATTTTCAGGATAAATAAAAGGATCCATCACCCAGAATTCGATAAATTCCACGTTGGATTGTTCAAAATTTGTGGAACTGATGGCTCTGGAAATTCCTCCAAAATTTTCCTTCGGATTATTTAAATTATTCCCTCCGGCAGCCGTAGTATTGAAATTATAGGGACCTCTCTCCCCCGGATAATATGCGAGATCCATAGTAAAAATCACCTGTGGCTGACCCTGAATCACGTCGGTATTTGGAAATATTTCATCTAAAAAGACCCTTCTTGAAGCGAAGCTAGAGAGATCGACATCGGTAATTCCGTTCGGCCTCAGACTACTGTAAAATATTGGATCTACGGTGTACCAAGCCAATTTAGCACGTTTATAACCGGTTGCAAGATCCCCGTTGGCAAGTTCCCCACCATATCCCAAAGGCACGCTTGAAAGTTCCCAGCTCAATGGATTGCTAATTGAAATAGAGGTTTGTGAAGCTTCAAAATCGTCTATATAAACTGTGGCTTTTTGATCGAAATCATTCACCTTAGGCGCTCCGGGTTGCAAATAGGCAAACTCACCCCTTATAGAAATATTGGAAATTATATCGGTATCAATATTGGGTAATTTATTCACCAATCGGGTTAAAAATGTTGCCTCAGTGCTATAAATTGCATTAAGGCCATAAATGGAATTATTCACCGGTTCAAAGCTGTAATTTGCCTTTTGTGTCAACGGGCGTTCACTTAAATTTAAATAAGTACCGCCAATCAATAATTTCTCATTGAATTGATGTTCAACATTTATCCCGGTAAATCGTTTGGATTGTTGTCCGAAAAGCGCATTGTTTTCTGTTGAAATTTGAATGGGAATATTGGAAGCCAATAAAGCATCATCTATTATTTGAACACGTCCAAGTTGGTAATTCACTACATAATCCACACCTTCCTGTAAAACCCTTCCTCCAGCGGTTACAGTAACCGAACCCTGAGGCAGGTTGAACCCAATTGGAATTCCCTCTACCTGTGAGGATTTATACCGGCCTTTGAGCTGAAATTTATTTTTATCGGCTTGCTCCTGCTCGGCTTGTATTTTTGTGGTTTTGTAAAGGGCGCGGAAAACATATTTTTCCTGGTTGGCGTTATAGGTTTGGGGAAAATTATAATCTTCACCGCCTCCATTTGGCGTATTGTCCAGTTTTTCGAATAAATGCTCTCCAAAAGGTTCCACAGTTGTAAAAATAACCAGCCCATTTTGTGGCTCTATGGTAAGACCGGGAACGTAATCAAAAAACCCATCTCCTCCACCTACAGGATCATTATTTGAATCTAATTTATCCAGGTTGAATACCCGGAGCAAGGTAGTTTCTGCCACACCTTCTGGTAAGGGAAGATTGCCACCCTCGGCGGGAGAAATAAAATTTTGGGGCTGTGGATTGGTATATAAAATATTTAATCTGAAATCATCTCTTTCCAACTGAAAAGCGCCAAGACTGTAAATATTCTTCATCATCAAATCCCAAATAGGCTCATTGACATTTGTTACCGTGCTTTTAAGTAGTTTTACAACCAGGTTTTGATTCACTCTTAAACCATCGTTTTCATTCTGCACATTCGCATCTACACCGTCATTGGCAAATTCACCAACCTGATAAACCTGTCCGTTCAGAGTGTACTGAAACGCTACCGCTAAAATCTCATCATTGCTCAAACGTTGATTTAGGGTGATATATCCTAAACTCGTATTAAGTGTATATTCTTTGGGTTGTAACTGCCGGGCATTTTCAAGTTTGTCAAAATCTGTGCCCTGGGATACCGGCAAACCGCCAAATCCACTTTGCACGGTAGCAATATCACGAATAGCGGGGGTTAATATAGATTCCTGGGAACCTGTGATCCCAAAGGGGTTGAAATCGTTGTTGGCGTTGTCCGGAAAAGCCCCGGGAGGCTGGTTAAAAAATCCTGCAGGCGGGTTTTCCAAACCTATATTACCGGGAATGTTGGATTCTCCCAAATCCTGGATCCCTACAATATTTCGTGTATCATTTAAATTCTGAATATTATTTACCCGGTTGGTAACCCAAACCTGGATACGCTGGATCTTTACATTGCTGTTTATAAAAGGGTAATTCTGCAGAGATTCATTATAGTGATCCCTGAAATAATGCGCTAAAAAGAAATGCCTGTCCTGATCATAATCTATTGCAAAACGTTCAAACTCTTCAATTGTGGCACCACCTTCAACATTTACTGTTCTTCTTTCCGATTTTTGTTCTGAAAAAACCCCGGTGATGCGCGTTTTCCCGAATTGCAATTCGGTTTTAACCCCAAATAAGCTTTGTGCGCCTTGAATAAGGGCACTGTTCAACGGCATACTCACATTTCCTACTTCAATTTTCTGCACAATATCATCCTCGGTAGGAGTGTATTCCAACCTAAGCTGATTTTGAAAATCGAAAGTAGATTCGGTATCATAATTCGCAATCACTTTTAGTCGGGTTCCAACCTGACCCAATAAGCTGAGTTGAATGCGCTGATCAAAATCGAAGGTTAAGTTACTCCGGTTTCTTGGGGAGAAAGCCGGATTGTCCTGTTTTGTATAGAGCAGCCCCAAATCCATAGCAACGCTACCCTGGGGAACTACCTCTATTTCCTTCCCGCCGAATACACTCTCAAAAAAGCCGGAATTCACGTAATAACCCGGTAATAGATCTTGTTGCGCTTCAGGATCTCCTTCCCTGTT
>JAENXB010000047.1 GCA_016649785.1 Flavobacteriaceae bacterium | reverse complement strand
TTAACGTGGTGGAGAAGGAGGATTTTATCGAATTGGCAACTTCGGGAATTAGCGTAGAGATAAGGAAAGATCCGTTTCAGATTTTATATTTTTATAAGTATGAGCCATTGATATCTGAAGGAAAAGGCTACGTTAAAACCGAAGAATTTGAAATCCTGGATTTTAATTTAACGGCTGATGAAATATTATTTGGAGGTGGTGCCCGTGCCCTGGGAATGAACAGGCGTGGAAACCGGCTTCAGCTTTATAACCGTGCACATTACGGATATGAGGAAACATCAGAATTGCTCAATTTCACCTTGCCAATAGTTTTTTCATCAAATAAATACCTGCTTCATTTTGATAACGCTCCAATAGGATTTTTGGATCTGGACAGCAAAAAAGACAATTCCTTAAAATATGAAACCATCAGCGGGAGAAAAACATATCAGGTGGTTGCAGGCGATTCCTGGGAAGATCTAATCGACCAATATACCAGTTTAACAGGAAAACAACCTATGATCCCGCGGTGGGCGCTTGGAAATTTTTCCAGCAGGTTTGGGTATCATTCTCAAAAGGAAGTTGAGGAAACCATCCAAAGGTTCAAAGAGGATTCTATTCCCGTTGACGCGGTAATATTGGATCTATATTGGTTTGGTAAGGAAATGAAGGGGACTATGGGTAATCTTGAATTTGAGAGGGATTCCTTTCCGGAACCTAAAAAAATGATAGCCAAATTAGCCGAACAGGGAATAAAAACTATTCTGGTTACAGAACCTTTCATTTTAACCACTTCCAAAAGGTGGGATGAAGCTGTAGCCCAGAAAGTTCTGGCCACAGATAAAGCAGGAAATCCATTTACCTACGATTTTTACTTTGGAAATACGGGGCTTGTAGATGTTTTCAAGCCCGAAGCTCAAACCTGGTTTTGGAATATTTATAAAGGCCTTGCAAAACTGGGCGTTGCCGGCTGGTGGGGTGATTTGGGGGAACCCGAGGTGCATCCTTCCGCCTTGCAACACGTTAATGGTTCGGCAGATGAAGTACATAATATTTACGGACATTATTGGGCAAAATTGCTTTTCGAAGGTTATAAAAAAGATTTTCCGCAAACCAGGCCTTTTATTTTAATGCGCGCCGGTGCTGCGGGGTCTCAGCGATTTGGTTTAATTCCCTGGTCCGGTGATGTGAGCAGGAGTTGGGGCGGATTACAATCGCAGCCGGAAATTGCGCTGCAAATGGGAATGCAGGGCCTTGCCTATATGCATTCAGATTTGGGTGGTTTTGCCGGCGATTTACAGAATGATCAACTTTATATTCGCTGGTTGCAATACGGCGTTTTTCAGCCAATTTATCGTCCACACGCGCAGGAAGCAGTGGCTTCGGAACCGGTTTTTAAAGAACCAAAAACAAAAGCATTGGCCAAAAAAGCCATAGAATTAAGGTATAAACTTTTGCCCTACAATTATACCCTGGCTTTTGAGAACAACCAATCAGGTGTTCCATTAATGAGGCCCTTATTTTTCGAGGAACCTAAAAATCTGGAGATATATGAAGTTGCAGATACCTATTTATGGGGAAATGATTTTTTGGTTTCCCCGGTAATGCGGGATTCAATAAATAAAAAGGAAATCTATTTTCCCGGAAACGACAATTGGTTCGATTTTTATTCGGGCAAAAAATATAAAGGCGGCACGCGTGACAGTATTTCCGTCAGCCAGGATCATATTCCCACTTATGTTCGCGGCGGTGCTTTTATTCCTATGGCAAAACCACTGCAAACTACCGCTAATTATTCAGGGGAGATTCTTGAAGTTCATTATTATTTTGATGAAGAAATTGAGGAAAGCAGTTCTTTTTTATATCACGATGACGGGAAAACCCCTCATTCCTTTGAAAATGGACAGTACGAGATAATTAAATTCGAAAGCAGTTTATCCGGGGATTCCTTAGATCTAAAGATAGAGAAAGAAGAGGGGGAAAATTCGACAACTGCAATAAGACTTGTAGAAATTACTGTTGAAAATCTTAAAAAACCACTGGGGTTTGTTTGGGTAAACGGAATAAAATATACCAATAAAAACTTTTTGCATCAGGAAAAGCTCTATATCCCGGTTAGATTTGATCAAAATATAACCACAATAAAAATTGAATTCAATTAAATCTGAAATCAACTCATAAGAAAAAAGCCCAATTGAATAATTATGCGCCTATTTTCTGCTCAGGTATTGAAATAATGAAACAGGAGAAACTGCTGTAAAAAATATTCAAGAGCAAAACCATTGTGGCATTTGAAAATATTTCGGATAATTAGAGTGATGCTAAAGAATTAAAAATAAAATTTAATAGTCCTTATGAACAGAATAAAATTAAGTATCATTTTTATGGTTGGTTCATTTTTTTTAGCTTGTAAAGACGAACCAAAACTTGTAGCAGAACAAACTATGACCAAATCGGAATTAAAGAAAAAAGAAGTTGTTTATCAGGTGTTCACACGTTTATTCGGTAACACGAATGCCACCAATAAACCCTGGGGCACTTTGGAAGAAAACGGGGTTGGAAAATTCAATGATTTTACCGATAAGGCATTAAAGGAAATTAAGGAGTTGGGTGTCACTTATATCTGGTACACGGGTGTGCCGCATCATGATGTGATAACAGATTATACTGAATTTGGTATTTCAAATGACGATCCGGATGTGGTTAAAGGCCGGGCAGGTTCTCCTTATGCCGTAAAGGATTATTATAACGTAAATCCTGACCTGGCTGAAAACCCTGCCAACCGGTTGCAGGAATTTGAAGCCTTGATCGCCCGTACTCATAAGGCAGGCCTTAAAGTGCTTATTGATATTGTGCCAAACCATGTGGCACGAAATTATGAAGGATTGACCAATCCTGAAGGCGTTACAGATTTTGGTGCAGAAGACGATAAACCCCTCACTTATCACGTTAACAATAATTTTTATTACAATCCGGGAAAGGCTTTTAAGGTTCCTGAATGGAAAGATGGTTACCGGCCTTTAGGCGGAGAAAAACACCCATTGGCTGACGGGAAATTCGATGAAAATCCGGCAAAATGGACAGGAAATGGTTCCCGTTTATCCCAACCGGACATGAATGACTGGTATGAAACAGTAAAAATTAATTACGGTGTAGCTCCTGACGGGAAACATGATTTTGACGAATTGCCGGATAGTTTTGAAAAGGAAGATTACAAAGCACATTTTGAGTTTTGGAAAGACAAAACCGTTCCAAATTCCTGGGTAAAATTTAAGGATATCGCTTTGTACTGGATAGAAAAGGGCGTTGACGGATTCCGTTTTGATATGGCAGAAATGGTGCCTGTTGAGTTTTGGAGTTATATGAATTCGGCCATAAAAATGAAAAATCCAGATGCATTTTTGTTGGCAGAAGTGTATCAACCGGATTTATACAGGGATTATATCAAAAAAGGAAAAATGGATTACCTGTATGATAAGGTCCAGTTATACGATACCCTTAAAAACATTATGCAAGGCCGCGGGAAAACCGACAATATTCCGCCAATTCAGGAAGATTTAAAAGACATTGAACACCATATGATCCACTTTTTGGAAAATCACGATGAACAACGCATCGCAAGTCCGGAATTTGCCGGAAGTGCGGCTAAAGGAAAACCCGCAATGGTGGTATCTGCAACCATAAGTACTGCGCCAACTTTGGTTTATTTTGGACAGGAATTGGGCGAGCCGGGAGCAGAAAATACCGGTTTTGGAAAGCCGTCAAGAACCTCAATATTTGATTATATTGGCGTGCCAACCTATCAGCGCTGGGTAAATAACAAGCAGTTTGATGGCGGAAAATCGACACAGGAAGAAAAAGATTTACGGGACTTCTACAAACGATTATTGAATTTCACCATAAACAGTACCGCTCTGGCTGCAAATTATCAGGATATGCATACTTTCAACAGGGCAAATACCGAAAATTATACAGATAAAATATTATCTTTTGCACGTTGGAGCGATGATGAGAAACTGGTAATTGTTTCAAATTTTGAGGCTGAAAATTCATTTGAATTTGAACTGAAGATCCCGGAAGAGCTCATCAAATCCTGGAATCTGGAAGATGGTTCTTATCCTTTATCTGATCAACTCTACGGAAATTACAGTTCAGAATTGAAGGTTGAAAACCAACAGGGAAGTATTTCAATTAAGATGGAACCATTAGAATCATTCATTTTAAAGATAAACTAAGCAGGTATGAACAAGTTATTAATGTTAACCATAGTAGCCATGGCAATAAGTTGCAACACCCAAGGGAAAAAGAACGAAAACCAGGTTGACAAAACTGATGATATCGCAGGATCTCAAAGCAATGCACCATTCATTTGGGAAGCTGCCAATATTTATTTTTTGCTCACAGACAGGTTTAATAATGCAGATCCTTCCAATGATGTCAATTTTGACAGAACCCTGGAAACCGCTAAATTACGGGGCTTTGAAGGAGGCGACTTAAAAGGCATCACTCAAAAAATTAATGAAGGCTATTTTACTGATCTGGGAATTAATGCCATTTGGATGACCCCGGTTGTAGAGCAAATTCACGGTGCTACCAATGAAGGCACAGGAAATACCTATGGATATCACGGATATTGGACAAAGGATTGGACGGCTATCGATCCAAATTACGGTACGAAGGAGGATTTAAAAGAATTGGTAGAAGCTGCTCATAAAAAAGGCATCCGGATCTTGTTGGATGCCGTTATCAACCATACAGGTCCCGTGACAGAAAAAGATCCGGTTTGGCCTGCAGATTGGGTGCGTAATGATACGCCGTGTACTTATCAGGATTTTGAAAGCACGGTTACCTGTACTCTGGTAAAAAATTTACCCGACATCAGGACCGAAAGTAATGATGCTGTAGAATTGCCTCCACAACTTGTGGAAAAATGGAAGGCTGAAGGGAGATATGAGAAGGAAATTGTGGAATTGGATGAATTCTTTAAGCGTACCGGACACCCACGTGCACCCCGGTTTTACATTATGAAATGGTTGACCGATTATATTATAGAATACGGTATTGATGGGTATCGCGTAGATACCGTAAAACATACCGAAGCCTATGTTTGGAAGGAGTTTAAGGAAGTCACCGATTATGCCTTTGCCGAATTCAAAAAGAACAACCCTGAAAAAGTGCTGGACGACAATGATTTCTATCTTGTTGGCGAAGTTTATAATTATGGGATCAGCAATGGCCAATATTTTGATTTTGGAAATAAAAAAGTCAATTATTTTGATAATGCTTTCCAGAGTCTTATCAATTTTGAATTTAAATGGAATGCCAAAGATCAGGATTATGAAACCTTGTTCAGCAGTTACCATAAATTATTGAGTACAGACCTTAAAGATTATGGCACCTTAAACTATTTAACCTCACATGATGACGGCCAACCCTTTGATGCAAAGCGTGAAAAGCTCTTTGAAACCGCAAATAAACTCTTGTTGAGCCCGGGAACATCGCAGGTGTATTATGGAGATGAATCTGCGCGTTCTTTAATAATTGAAGGAACAGAAGGCGATGCTACTTTAAGATCATTTATGAATTGGGAGGATATAAAATCGAATGAAAATACCCAAAAGATTTTGGCCCATTGGCAAAAACTGGGTCAGTTCAGGGCCAATCATCCGGCTGTTGGAGCTGGGATTCATCAAATGATCTCTGAGAAGCCTTATTATTTTTCCAGAAGTTTCAGTAACGACGATTATAATGATTCAGTTGTAATAGGCATCAATGTTCCTAAAGGAGAAAAATCTATTGATGTTTCAAAATCTTTTAAGAACGGAGAAAAGCTTCATGATTCCTATTCCGACAGTTCAGCAGAAGTTATAGATGGACATGTTTTAATAGATTCTAAATTTGAGTTTGTATTGTTGGAGAAGAAATAAAAATGATAAAAACCACTCAATTTCCCGGTAAGGTTTAATGAAATTATAAAACAGTAATAATCGAATTCGGTTAAAATTAAATAAATTACGATGAAAAAAGTAACGCTATGCCTCATAACAATTGCAATGATGGCTTCCTGTAAAAACAAAAGTGAAACAATCCCTGAAGAAACTCGGGGGGAAAGCAGTTCTTCTATTTCAGATGACGTATTGGAATCTGCCGTGATTTATGAAGCCAATATCAGGCAATATTCACCTGAGGGAACCTTCAATGCATTTACCAAAGATATTCCGAAGCTAAAAGATCTGGGAGTAAAAATAATCTGGGTGATGCCGGTGTACCCTATTTCAATAAAAAACAGGAAAGCAACCGGAGGAGGTTTTGTTTCAGATATTAAAGATGAAAAGGAAAGGGCCAAATATTTGGGAAGTTATTACGCTATTGCCAATTATACCGAGATAAATCCTGAATTTGGGACCGAAGAAGATTTTCAAAACCTGGTTGATACCGCTCATAAGAACGGAATGTTCGTAATTCTTGACTGGGTCGCCAATCACACTGGATGGGATCATCCCTGGATTGAAAACCATCCTGAATATTACACTCAAAATGCGGCAGGGGAAATTATTGATCCCTTAAATCCTGAAACCGGAGAATCCTGGGGATGGACAGATACGGCCGATTTAAATTATGAAAATAAAGATCTTTGGAAAGCCATGACCGCGGAAATGAAATATTGGGTTGAAGAACACAATATTGACGGTTTTAGAGCCGATGTAGCCGGAGAAGTACCGACAGAATTTTGGGAACAAGCTGTTGAAAAGATCCAGAAAATCAAGCCTGTATTTATGTTGGCCGAATCTGAGGATAAAGACCTATTCCACAAAGCCTTTGATATGGGGTACAATTGGGAAGGTTTCCATATTATGAATGAAATGGCCCAAGGCAAAAAAACAGTAACCGATTGGGATGCGTATATGATAAAAATTGACACATTATATCAGGAAGATGATATCCTGATGAATTTTGTGACCAACCACGATGAAAATTCGTGGAGTGGAACTGTGAAGGAGCGTTTAGGTGACGCATCAGAAACTATGCTGGCATTAACTTACACCATTCCCGGGATGCCTTTAATTTACAGTGGGCAGGAATATGACCTGGATCGCAGGTTATTGTTTTTTGAAAATGACAGTATTCCTAAAACAAAAGGCAAAGTGTGGCCGGTTTTTGAAAAATTAGGGAAGTTAAAAAATAAAAGCAAAGCCCTGAACGGCGGTAAAAACGCAGCCGATTATAACAGGCTAAAAACATCTTCCGACGAAAAAGTCTTGGCATTTGAGCGTGAAAAACAGGGTGAGAAATTGGTTTACATCGCAAATATGAGCAAAGAACCGGTGAGTTTTACACTGGACCTGCAAGGAACTTTTGAGGACTACATGAATTCCAAACCGGTTGATTTAAAAGCTGACCAGGAAATGAACTTTAAACCCTGGGAATACAAAATACTATTAATTAAGTAACTTTTTTCTTAATAATTACAATTGAGCCTCAGAAATGGGGCTTTTTATAGTAGTTATTAACCGAAAACGTTTGAGTATGCCTACAAATTAGGTTTTACCCCAAAAAACAAATATTTTTACGGCAATGCAAACAAAAATAAAGAAAATAGGAGTATTGACCTCTGGTGGAGATGCTCCCGGAATGAACGCCGCAATCCGTGCTGTAGTTAGAGGTTGTGCGTATCACGGCCTGGAATGCGCCGGAATTTACAGGGGTTTTCAAGGCTTAATAGAAAACGATATTGAAGATTTAAATGCCAGATCTGTCAGAAATATCATCAGCAGAGGGGGAACTTTCCTAAAAACTGCCAGGTCCAATGAATTCAGAACTAAAGAAGGACGGGAGAAAGCACATACAAATCTTATAAACGCAGGGATAGACGCTCTTGTGGTGATTGGGGGAGATGGTACTTTTACCGGTGGACTCTTATTAGACAAAGAATTTAATTTTCCTGTTATTGGAATTCCCGCTACCATAGACAATGATATAAGTGGGACCGATTACACCATTGGTTATGATACCGCTTTGAATACGGTTGTGGAAGCAATTGATAAAATACGGGATACAGCAAGTTCGCATAACCGGTTATTTCTTGTGGAAGTTATGGGACGCGACGCCGGAGCTATCGCTTTAAACGCCGGAATTGGAGCCGGTGCCGAAGAAATTTTGATCCCAGAAGAAGACCACGGGATCGAAAGATTGCTGGAATCGCTTCAAAGAAGCCGGGAATCGGGTAAAACATCGAGTATTATAGTGGTGTCCGAAGGGGTTAAAAGCGGAAAGAATATTTTTGAACTTGCCGAAGTCATTGAAAAAAACCTGAGCGATTATGATATCAGGGTTTCCGTGTTGGGCCATATTCAAAGAGGTGGCTCTCCAAGTTGTTCAGATCGGGTTTTGGCCAGTAAACTGGGAGTTGGCGCGGTAGATGCCATACTTGCCGGGGAACGCACAATTATGGTAGGAATAAGTCATCAACAGGTAGTTTCAGTACCTTTAGATGTCGCGATAAAAGGCGGAGATAAATTTGATAGAAATTTAAGGAGGGTGGCAGACATCACTTCTATTTAAGAATGATTAATACAAATAAAATGAGTACAAAAATTGGAATTAACGGCTTTGGCCGTATCGGAAGAATAGCATTTAGAGTTGCTATGGAAAACAAGGATGTAGAAGTTGTTGGAGTAAATGACCTTTTGGAAGTAGAACACCTTGCATACCTTTTAAAATATGATTCGGTTCATGGAAAATTCAATGGCACCGTTGAAGTGAAAGATGGAAACCTTTTTGTAAATGGTAAAACTATAAGGGTAACTGCAGAACGTAATCCTGAAGATCTTAAATGGGATGCGGTGAATGCCGAGATCGTTTTGGATTGTACCGGGATTTTTACAAATATGCCAGGTGCACAAAAACATATTACGGCAGGAGCTAAAAAGGTTGTGGTCTCTGCACCTTCAAAAGATATCCCAATGTTTGTAATGGGCGTGAACCATAAAGATGTTAAGGCGGAAAATACCATCGTATCCAATGCATCCTGTACAACCAACTGTTTGGCTCCTTTAGCAAAAGTTATTAATGATAACTTTGGAATTATTGAAGGATTGATGACAACAATACACGCGACAACTGCAACGCAATTAACTGTTGATGGTCCTTCAAAAAAGGACTGGAGAGGCGGTCGAAGTGCTTTAGTGAATATTATCCCTTCATCTACAGGAGCAGCGGTTGCTGTTGGAAAAGTAATTCCTGAATTAAACGGAAAACTAACCGGAATGTCATTTAGGGTTCCAACTGCAGATGTTTCTGTTGTGGATTTGACCGTAAGGACCGAAAAATCGGCCACTATGGATCAAATAAAAGCAGCCTTTAAAAAAGCTTCAGAAGGAGAATACAAAGGTATTGTTTCTTATACCGAAGAAATGGTGGTTTCCCAGGATTTCGTATCAAATGCATATACTTGTAATTTTGATGCGCAGGCTGGAATTGCTTTGAACGATAATTTCTTTAAATTAGTGGCCTGGTACGATAACGAATATGGTTATTCTGCCAAACTGATTGATCTTGCGACCTATGTTGCGAGTGTAAAATAAGCCATAGTTTTGAAAAACTGAATCTGAAGGCTGTTTTAAAAGCATTTAATATTTGCGATTAAAACAGCCTTTTTTACTACTTAAATAAATTCTAATGATATTAATTGCCGATGGCGGTTCCACCAAATGCGACTGGATCCTGCTCGATAAAAAAGGAGAAGAAGTATTTAAAACCAGGACCAAAGGTCTGAACCCGGCCGTATTTCCGGAACATATGCTGGAGCAAAGGATTGAAGAAAATGCGGATCTTCAGGGAGTTAAAAACAAAGTGGATAAAATCCATTTTTACGGTGCCGGTTGCGGAACGGAAACTCCCCGGAAATTACTTCAGGACATTATTGCTAATTTTTTCACCAATGCCTCAGAGGTTCTGGTTAAAGAAGATATTGTAGCAGCTGTATATGCAGCAACCAACGAGCCGGGAATTGTATGTATTTTGGGAACAGGTTCCAATAGCTGTTATTTTGACGGGGAAAATATAGAGATGGCAGTACAATCACTCGGTTATATTCTCATGGATGAAGCGAGTGGTAACTATTTTGGAAAACGTCTTATCCGCGATTATTATTACAAGCGTATGCCTCCGGATATTGCAAAGAAATTTGAAGAGTCATATAATCTGGATTCAGACGAAATCAAAAAAAATCTTTATCAAAGAGAAAACCCCAACACCTACCTGGCATCCTTTGCCGAATTTATTTTCAGCAATGAAAGAAACGGATATTTTTATAAACTGGTACATGAAGGCGTTCAGGATTTTATTCACACCCGGGTGCTGTGTTTTAAACAAGCCCAAAATGTGCCGATACATTTTATAGGAACCATCGCTTATTTTAGTGAAGATATCATCAGGGCGGTAGCCCAGCCGTATCATCTTGAAATAGGAAATATTGTGAGAAGGCCCATAGATGGAATTGTGGAACATTATCGCAAAAATGTGCTGAAGGTTAAATAACAGGCATTTTATTCCAGAGTACATCAAAAATTATCAAAAAAGGCAAATAAAGCTAAAGGCTTCATTTGCCTTTTTTGATATGCGAAATTTGAAAGAGGGACCAATATCTTTTCTAAAATCACGGTATTTGATCATGCCTAATTGTTGTGACCAGGCAAATATTTCAGTCAATTTGTTCAAGAAAGATCTTAAATTTCTGACTCCCTTGAAAATTTAACTGAGATATTGATTTAACCAAGTTTCGCATTTATCATTATATCCAGTATGAAGTGCCGGGCTACAAATTTCTGTTATTACAAGTTTATCCTTATCATTAATTTTGGTCGAGAATATTTTAAATAACTCCTCTAATGATTTTTTAGTTCTTACAATATTAATATTATCCATACAAAACCAACGATATTGAAAAGACCTAAGTTCATCTAAAAATTCTTGTTGAACATTTACACCACCATTGTAACAAATTATATAATTTTTCATAAAAATAAATTAAGAAGATAAAAGTAACTAAAAAATTACAATTGCCCATTGCGTGAAGTCTGTTGTCGCTGCGTGAGGTCCCCTTTGTGTGAAGTCTGTTGTCGCTGCGTGAGGTCTCATGACCTCGCGCCTCCTTTAATCATGAAAGAACAGGAAATCGCCCCGAAGTCTCCTGACTTCTTGTTACTATCTGGTTAGAACTTCACTCTTTTTTCCTATTTTTAAAGAAAGGAATTATTTTGAAGGAAGGCTATACCATAAAAGATCAAACCAGGGCTCATTTTATTACAGCTACAGTTGTGGACTGGATAGATGTCTTCAGCAGACAAATTTATAGGGACTGTATTATTGAAAGCCTTTCTTACTGTGTGAGAAATAAAGGAATGGTCCTGTATGGATATGTTATTATGACCAATCATATTCACCTGATAGTACAATCTAAGGATGGAGCGCTTTCGGATGTGCTTCGGGATTTCAAAAAGTTTACGGCAACAAGGATTCTGGATCTTCTTCAAAACAGTCCCGAAAGCAGAAGAGAATGGATCTTCGAGCGGCTTCACAAGGCGACATTTAGCCACACGCGAAATAAGAATTATCAGGTATGGCAGGCTGGTAACCATGCGGAGGAGATCTACAGTGAAAAGTTTTTATGGTCAAAACTGGACTACATTCACCTAAACCCGGTTCGTTCCGGTTTTGTGGCCAAGGCATCAGATTATGTTTATTCCAGTGCTTCAAATTATATACACGGTAATGGTGTGCTGGAAGAGGTGACTTTAGCTGATAATCCTGTTGCAGATGTTTTGAAGAGTTGGACGATATCAAGGTATAATAGCTACTAAAAAGATCATCCGTTTCAAAGTCGGGAGACTTTGGGGGAGTGATAGGAATTCAACAGGTTAGGGGAAGCTCAAAGTCATGAGACTTTGCGCAGCGGATTTTCTATTCGGTTTTTATTTGCTAAATTAGTTGCTTAACCACGCAACAAACCATATACAAACACGTTAGGTGCGGAAGTGTCGAAAGAAAGAAACATCAAATGAGTGAAGAAAAATTAATTTACGATGTAGTTGTTGGTTATATGCTTAAAGTAATCAAGTCTGGAACTAAAATAACTAAATTCCAAAAAGAGTTTGATGCAATTAAACACGGAGATTATGTTTGCTTTATAAATTTAATAGGAGCTGGTATTCCTAATGACATTGTAGTTTCTAAAGAAGGAGAAATAATTCCTACTGAAAAGCAAATTGAAATAAAAAATGCTGATTTCGTTTTTCTATTGTTGTCCTCAATTTCCTTAAAGAATTTTTATTCAAAATGCTATAAGGAATTTGGCGAAATACATGACTCTGAACTAACAAATAATGATTTTGAAAATCTAGCTAATTTTGAAATGGTTTTGAGAATGTTTTATAATAACATATTTATAACTGAAAACAGAATTAATCTGATTGATGTGATAAATATTTTACTGAGTGACAGAGAGGTTCCAACAAAAGAAATTGAAATTGTGCAGAAAGGAAGAGAATTTTTAAATATGGTAAAAGGACATAAAGCAAAGTTTTCTTCAACAGAAGAAGGATTAATTGCTTTTTCAAAAGCTTTAGATATTTTGGAAATGCATGAAATAACTGTAACAGTATAACGCCAGCTCCTAACAGCAGTTACACGAAATTTGGGTTTCGGTCATAAACTGAAACTTGGTTTTATGTTTGAAAGTTCAGTCTTTAACCGAAAATTAAGACGTACTTTTCCCAAACCTCATGTAGCTGCAAAACGTTATAACCCCCAAAAAACATATAATGGTGTGGTTGTACAACTATCTATAACGCTCATTACCTTCACCATTAATAATAGGTTTGATAGCGTGTATCTCATTCACCTTCTCATCTATGTATACACCCATTTTTGTGTATAAACAGCAAAAATTTTAAAGCACTTTGGATGCTCCGTTTTAATCAGCTACATTTGAGAGTAAATAAAACGACATGCCAACATATGGTAAAACCCAGAATATATAAAAAAATGAGAAAAGCATTATTAGTATTAGTAATTGGAATGTGCCTTACAACAAATCTACATAGTCAAAGTAGGGAAACTCCACAAGAAACATTAGAAATTGGTGAATTTACGAGTTGGGTTAAAGGTGATGATGTTTCAGGGTGGGATTTTCATAATGAAAAGTGGAAAAGTAGAAAAGGATATTTAAGGGTAGGTGATGATGCCGCTTTCATAGATATAAATGAAAAATATGACAAACCAATAGGAGAAAGTAAAAGTCGAACTGACCAAAACTTTGATGAAATCGGGGTTTTAAGTATGGTTTATGAAGGAAATAATTACATTGGTTTAGGAATAGAAAAACAATCAGGTAGATATAGATATCCCGCAATAAAAGAAGATTGGATATATGATAATGTTTATTACGTTTTTGTATTTAGCAAAGAAGAAATAAACAAATTAAATACCATTGATGGAACTATAGAATTGAAACCAACTGTGGGAGCTATTGGGAAAAGACTTGAAAAAGAAAAAAAATATCAAAGTTGCTCTGGAGATATTAAGTATTGTATGCCTTTAGTTGATGGCGAGCTTACATGTACACAATATAAATTAGTTATTAATAAAACTACTGACGGTGATAATGATGTAATTAGATTTTTGATTCCACAAAAAGTTAGAGATTATGGTAAACCAAATTTTGTTGACTTTCCTAATCATTACTTTGAGGTTTCATTAGTTAAATTTAATGAGTTGTTAGAGTTGATTAATGAATAATATTACAGTGAATAAACAGAAATTGTCAAAATTGGAAAAAATAGTAGTCATATTAATATTTGGACTGACTTTCTCTAGTTGTTTATACGACCAAATCAATTATAGCTCATGTTAGGAATTTATTGCCGTATTAGTGGTAAGAAAGAAGAAGGTAAAGATGTTTCTATTGGCATACAGTCTGAAAAAGGGAAAGTCTTAGCGAAAGGGTTAGGAATGGAACACAAAATATACAAAGATGAGGCGGTTTCAGGAACACTACCTATTGATAAACGCCCCGCCTTTAGACAACTTGTAAAAGATATTGAAGCCAAGCTTATTTCAAAGGTGTTCGTTTATGATAATTCCCGACTGGAAAGAAATACAGAAGTAAGGTTCAAGGTTTTAGGGTTGTTTACAGCATATAATATCGACCCCCAGCTGGATCATCTTGAATTAGTAAATATTGTGAGAAGGCCAAAGCTAAAATTATAGAACTCACCCACAAATTTGCACGAAATATTAAATAACCGGCATTCCATAAATTTTACTATATTTAAGTAAAATCAAATTTAAATGTTGGTAAAGGTTTTTGGAAGCGCTGTTTTTGGGGTAGAAGCCACCACGATTACCGTGGAGGTAAATGTGGTTCCCGGAATTGCATTTTATCTTGTTGGCTTGCCGGATAGTGCAATAAAGGAAAGCAGTTATCGCATTGCCGCTGCCTTGCAAAACAATACCTATACATTTCCAGGCAAGAAGATCACCATTAATATGGCTCCGGCCGATCTCCGGAAAGAAGGTTCCGCCTACGATCTCACCTTAGCCATGGGAATTCTAGCCGCCTCAGGACAAATAAAAGCCGAAAAAATTTCAGAGTATATCATCATGGGAGAACTTTCCCTGGATGGAAGCCTGAAACCCCTGAAAGGAGCCTTGCCCATTGCCATAAAAGCCAAACAAGAAGGTTTTAAGGGAATAATCCTCCCAAAACAAAACGTCAAAGAAGCAGCCATCGTGAGCGGGCTGGAAGTTTACGGAGTGGATAATATTTTACAGGTAATCAAATTTTTTGATAAAAATGAACCTTTGGAACGTACGATCATTGATGTCCGGGAAGAATTTGACAATAATTTGGAACATCCGGAACATGATTTTGCCGATGTTAAAGGCCAGGAATCCATTAAGCGCTGCATGGAAATTGCCGCTGCGGGTGGCCACAATATCATTTTAATAGGTCCACCTGGAGCAGGTAAAACTATGTTGGCAAAACGCCTGCCCAGTATTTTACCTCCAATGACCATGCAGGAAGCCCTGGAAACAACAAAGATCCATAGTGTAGTAGGA
>JAENXB010000053.1 GCA_016649785.1 Flavobacteriaceae bacterium | reverse complement strand
GCTTTATGAAAATGGGTATGATATAAAATTCGAAAAAATCAATGCCATCCTCGCTTTAGACAGGGAATTATTGATCTCAGATTTAATCGGAGTTTTAAACGACAGTATTGTTCGGTTTGAATTTTTCAGTAAAAAAGCAGAAACAGAAGGCCATAACGATGAAAATTTCAATTTCCCCAGCCATGCACTGTTATTGTTGATTGAATTAAAAGCGGAAGTTGCCATAGACCAAATCCTGGAGATTTTAAAACAAGATCAGGATTTTTATGATTTCTGGTTTGGCGATTTGCTGCAAAACTTCGCCCTGCCTGCAATTTTTTGGTGCGGGCTAAATCAAACAGGCAAACTATTAAACTTTCTAAAACAACCAAATACTCACTTATACAGCAAATGTTTTGTGGGTGAAGCGGTTATAAGGATCCCCGCAATATTTCCCGAAAGAAGACCTGAAATTTTGAGTTGGAGCCGGGAATTGTTGAATTCAAATATTGAAAATTCCAATGACATAGCCCCTGACGATATTTTATACAATGGCTTTCTCATTGCCGATTTGACCGATGCAGGTTTTCATGAATTATTGCCGGAAATAAAACAGCTGTTCGATTCCCAAAGTATAGCAGTTCATATTTGTGGGGACTATGAAGAAATTGTTGAAGATATTAGCATCCAGGATTATCAATATTTCGACCAGCTCGAAAATAGCATTTTTGAAAATTATTCTTTTTTAAATGAGGAATTTGAAGATATTGAAATAGAAAATGAAAAAGATTTTGACAAAGGTCTTTTTAACGATTCCCGTTTTTTAAATGAACTTCCAGAATCAGATCTTAAACTGCCTAAAATAGGCCGAAATGAACCCTGCCCTTGTGGAAGCGGAAAAAAATACAAAAAATGCTGTATAGACTCCAATTAACAGTTGCTGGATTCAAGACTAAAAATAAAAAAACCGCCTCTTTCGAAGCGGTTTTTTTTACTATTTGATCATTTAATACTAATTTTAAAATTCCTTTCCATTTGGGAAAAGCCTTAAAAAGCGAACTTGATCCCTTGTGACAAAGGCAATTCAGTAGTATAGTTAATGGTATTTGTCTGTCTTCTCATATAAACTTTCCAGGCATCGGAACCGGATTCGCGTCCGCCACCGGTTTCTTTTTCGCCACCAAATGCACCGCCAATTTCAGCACCGCTGGTACCAATATTCACGTTGGCAATTCCGCAGTCAGATCCTGTTACAGAAAGAAAACGTTCTGCTTCCCTTAAGTTATTGGTCATAATGGCCGAAGACAATCCCTGTCTCACGCCATTCTGAATTTCAAGGGCATCTTCCACATTTCCTGAATATTTCATCATATACAATACCGGCCCAAAAGTTTCGTGCTGCACGATCTCATAATGATTTTCGGCTTCGGCAATTGCGGGTTTTACATAACATCCGCTTTCATAACCTTTACCTTCCAGAACGCCGCCTTCAACGATAATTTTTCCGCCTTCTTTTACTACTTTGTCAAGCGCGTTTTGGTAATTTTTAACTGCATCTTTATCTATTACCGGACCCACGTGATTGTTCTCATCCAACGGATTCCCGATTTTTATTTGATTATAAGCGGTAACTATGGCATCTTTCACCTTATCGTAAACAGATTCGTGAATGATCAGTCTTCTGGTAGAAGTACAGCGCTGTCCGGCAGTTCCCACCGCTCCAAATACAGCTCCTATGACCGTCATTTTTACATCGGCATCCGGAGTTACAATGATGGCATTGTTCCCTCCTAATTCCAATAAAGTTCTTCCCAAACGTTCTGCTACTTTGGAAGCCACAATTTTACCCATTCTGATAGAACCTGTTGCCGAAATAAGTGGAATACGATTATCCCTAGTCATCATTTCCCCAACTTTATAATCTCCTGTTATCAAACATGAAATTCCTTCCGGCACTCCGTTTTCATTAAATACGCGAGCAGCTATTTTTTGACAAGCCACAGAAGTTATAGGTGTTTTTTCCGATCCTTTCCAAACGCAGGCATCTCCGCAAACCCAGGCCAAAGCCGTATTCCAGGACCACACGGCCACAGGAAAGTTAAACGCTGAAATAATCCCAACCACGCCAAGCGGATGGTATTGTTCGTACATACGGTGTCCCGGACGTTCAGAGTGCATGGTAAATCCGTGCAGCTGTCTAGATAAGCCAACCGCAAAATCACATATATCGATCATTTCCTGCACCTCGCCCAAACCTTCCTGGTAGGATTTTCCCATTTCGTAGGAAACAAGTTTCCCCAATGGCTCTTTTAACCGTCGCAATTCATCATTAAATTTTCGAACAATTTCACCGCGTTGTGGCGCAGGCATTAATCTCCAGGTTTTAAAACCTGCGGTTGCGGTAGTCATTACCTTTTCAAAATCTTCTTTTGTAGTAGATCTCACCTTCCCAATCAAGGCGCCATCAACAGGAGAATAGGATTCAATAATTTCCCCGCTGCCAAAAAAATCATTCCCGGTAGAAGTCCCTGCATTTATCTCTTCAATTCCCAGTTCTTTCAGGGCTTTTTTAATTCCAAACTTTTCTGCTATTTCACTCATTAATTTGTGTTTTTATCTGTTTTGGCATTTATTTATTGCTAAAATAATAAAAAAAATACCCTTTAATCATTATCTGCCGTAAACAGTTTGTCTACAGGCATTACCGTACCGCACTTATCGCAGGTGCGCAAATCCTTACTTTCGTAAAAATGTTTAAAATGCTTTAAAAAATCGGTTTCAATATTTTGCAAAGGAAAATAAACCTCATATAATTTATTGTTGCAATTATCGCAAAACCACAAAAGGCCATCCTTTGCATCCTCTCCCATACGTTTGCGCTCTATTACCAAACCTATGGATCCTTCGTGCCTCACGGGAGAATGCGGAACTTTTGCGGGGTGCAAATACATATCCCCGGGACCGAGTTTCATGGTTACTTTCTCTCCATTTTCCTGCACATGCAATTCAATGTTTCCTTCCAACTGGTAAAAAAGTTCTTCTGTTTCGTTGTAATGATAATCTTTCCTGGCATTTGGCCCTCCCACGACCATCACGATATAATCGTCAGAATCCTTATAAATACTCTTGTTCCCAACCGGAGGTTTCAACAAATCGCGGTTCTGCTCAATCCACTTATTGAGGTTAAAAGGTTTATTAATAGCCATATTGTACGTGTTTTTTACCGAACGCATAAAATTAAACAATCTCAAACAGAAAGTTCTAAAGCTTATCAGAAAATTTTGGGCGTGTGCCAAAAAGGGCACCGCGCTATCCGTTGCAAGTCCTCGGCGCAAAAAAGCGCCTGCGGGCTTTCCACTCCTATCGCTCACGCAAACAAACAATGAAACCCATTCTATCGTAAATTTTAGTACTTTTATACACCATAAATATATCCTTCTAAATATGAAAAAACTTCTACTCCTGATTTCATTGGCAAGCATTTTTGCCTGCAATCAATCTTCTGTCGACAAGAAACCTATTGGGGAAACTCCCACAAAACCTATCTCAGATAAAGTTGAGAGTAATAATTTCGGGATCGTCATTCACGGCGGGGCGGGCACCATTTTAAAGGAAAATATGACCGATTCCATGGAAATCGCATATAAGGCCGTTTTAGAAGAGGCCGTTAAAGCAGGCCATGAAATTTTGGCAAATGGCGGGACTTCCATTGAAGCCGTTCAGCGAAGCATCAATATAATGGAAGACTCACCTCTTTTCAACGCGGGAAAAGGCGCCGTATTTACCAATCAGGAAACCAACGAGATGGATGCCGCCATTATGGATGGGGAAACCCTGAATGCCGGTGCTGTTGCCGGGGTTACAACGGTGAAAAACCCCATTGACCTAGCATTCCAGGTCATGGAAAATTCCCCGCACGTTTTGCTCTCCGGAAAAGGTGCAGAACAATTTGCCAGTGAGCGCGGATTGGAAATCGTGGAACCTTCCTATTTTTATACCGAGGAGAGATTCCAGACTTTACAACGTGTGAAAGCTGCAGAAAAATCCAAATTGGATTCCGCAAATCAAAAAACAGCTTTTTACGATCCATATATTAAAGAATCCAAATTTGGAACCGTGGGTTGTGTCGCATTAGACAAAAACGGAAATATAGCAGCCGGAACCTCAACCGGGGGAATGACCAACAAAAAATGGAACCGAATTGGAGATGTGCCAATTATTGGCGCCGGAACTTACGCGAATAACGCAACCTGTGCGGTTTCCGGAACCGGATGGGGCGAGTATTTTATTAGGGGAGTTGTAGCTTATGATATTTCGGCCATGATGGAATATAAGAAAATGAGTTTGGAAGAAGCTGCCAAAAAAGTGATCCAGGAAAAACTAACCGAATTAGGCGGTGAAGGTGGAATTATAGCCATAGATCACAAGGGAAATATAGCCATGGAATTCAATTCTGCAGGGATGTACCGCGCCGCAATGAACAAAAAAGGCGAATTGACCATTGGCATCTATAAAGAAAATGAATCCGCAATAGAAAATAAAGATTAAAGTGTAAGTTCGATCAAAACAATCGTCTAAAGCCCGAAAACTATATTCATTGAACTATTTTTGTTTGATGGTTTAATCGGTTTTTTGATATTAGAATTATTATGAATTTAAAGACATTCTTTCCCTCCTTCCTATTAAACTTTTTCATTTCTGCCATTTGTTTTCTGATGTTTACCCCAAGCCTGTACTCTCAGTCCTTAACAAGGCAGGAATTCCATGATAGTATAAAGAAGATGCCCTCTTTCTCTATGTATAATGATGTTTACTTCATCACGGGGATCGCTACGAATCAACCTATATCCAAGGAGTTTTCGGATATCAAATATCAAATCAGTTTTAAACAAATGGTAACAAAAGCCACCTTACCTTTTAATTCCTATTTGTTTGTTACCTACACCCAAAAGGCCTTTTGGGACGTTTACAAAAATTCAAGTCCATTTGGCGAAATAAATTTTAATCCGGCTGCTGGTTTAGGTAAACCAATTTTTAAAGATAACGGAATGATCGGTTTGTTGGAATTCAAAATGGAGCACGAATCAAACGGGCAAGATGGTCTTGCCAGCAGAAATTGGAATCGTTTTTCGTTAACCTATAATACCGCTTTAAGTAAAAAAATGATACTTAGCGTTGAAGGCTGGATTCCCTTTACCTATAAAGAGAGTAATCCCGATATCCTGGATTATGTCGGTTTGGGCGAAGTAAAACTGGAGTACACCATAATTCCTGAAAAACTGGTAGCCGATATCACCCTTAGAAAGGGTTTAAAAGACTGGAATGGTGCCGCGAGTACAAGATTGCTCTATAAATTATTCAACAATTCCGGAAATCAATACCTCATGCTGGAATGGTTCGCAGGTCATTCGGAAAATTTATTTGATTATAATAAATATACCAGCATGATCCGCCTTGGATATGTGATAAAATCCACCCAATTGAATATTCTTCGCGGCAAATAATTTCGATTCACACCATTCTAAGGATGCGAATTAGCTTTTCCAAAGTTTAAAACTTTGGAAAAGTTCAACATCATTCTGAATTGATTAACCCCGCCAGCGTTTAAGGACGCGTTCTTGTCGGCTTTGTTGTTTGTTTCTTGGTCTCTAAAATAGCACTTTTTCCTCAATGGCCCGTTATTGGCGCTTAACCGATATTAGGCGATGTTTTATTTCGGAATTTTAGGAAATTGTACAATTTTACCAAGACCCTTAAATATAGCTCGTCTACATTTAAATTCTTCATCATCTTGTTCCTTTAAATATTTGATAATTTTAAACAAATCAGTTGTCTTTACAAGCGCAATCTTCTCTCTTTTTGCGCCTATCTTACATTTCTCCGTAAAATCTAATTCTCTTAACTCAGGATCTATTAATCTTTGAGGATTACCAAATAAAATTCCATACGCTTTTTCTAATATTTCTTCTCTTGCAAAATCGGCATTTAATGACTCAAGTAATTGTCTGAATTTTGTAATATTAATATCCTTACTATCTCTCCCTTCACATTCACCTATAAATCTATGTTTTTCTGGACTATTTATTACTTGGTCAAGTTCGAGTACACCATCATCATAATTCTCGGCTTCATAGCCAAGCATTTGAAGAGCTTCAGTAACGGAATTCTCTAAAGGAGTTCCTTGCTCAAAAAGTAAATCTTTAATTTTATTTTCTTTACTAAGTTCCTCTTTTAACGTTATATTTCTAGCTTTTAATTCTTCAATTTCCTGCGTATTAATTTGTATCGAACTTACAATAGAAAGAGCTTTTTTAGTTGAAAATTCTTTTTTTAAAGCCCAATCTGGAAGAGGAGATTTTTCGGAATCGAAGGAAAGTTTTTTATCAATATTACAAATTGATGCAATTACCTTCAAATCCTTATTGAATTTTTTTAATGCTTTGGATTTTCTGTTTTCTAACTGGTTCGGATTTAGATCATTCCGTAAAAGAATCGGGAATACGTATTTAGTGCCTCTGGAATTAGCCTGGTAATAGTCAAAAATTTCTCTAACGGGAGGAAGAATTTTTACAATAAAATTGCCTTTTGTTTTAGACCTGGTATAGTAGATTCTATCATCTTTAATATCATTCCATTCCAACTTCATTATATCTGCGAAATTCATGCATCTGGAATAAAAACTAAAAACGAAATAATTCCGACTATGGAGTAGTTGGGGAGGATATTGCAATGTCCATATTTACAATGGAATGCATTTGTTCAATACTTAAAGCCTTTTTCAATCCTTTTCCTTTTAATTTTGATAATTTATAAATTCGAAATGGATAAAAATCTGCCATCACAATATTTCTGTCAATTGCCCTATTATATAGAGCCCTAATAGCACGCATGCGTACTCCTATTCCTCCATCATGTCCTCCCCTTGATCTTAAAAAAACTTCATACTTATCAAGGAAACTTGGGGGTGACTTCTTTAAAAGTTAACCGGTTAGACTTTGTAAAGCTTTTCAAAGAATTACTTGAATAACTAAGCGTTCATGCTTGGCCGTACCGGCCGCACGAACGCTTAGTTATTGGCATATCTTTTATCTTGTAAATTAAGTGTAGGGAAATTAAGAGTTGAAAGTTAGTTTAATTTGTGTAATAACCCTGCTTCATATTGATAATCTCTGGGATAGCAAAGGTTATAAAATTAGAAAAATATATAGGTTTTGTAGTTTCATCTTTTTTCTCCTAATATTTTTTTAGGAAATGCACTTTGTATATTTACTTCATTCCAAAAAAACTAAACAGATTTTATACCGGTTATACTGCCAATTTTAATTTGCGAATGGTTTTTCACGAAAACCCCGAACCACATAAATTTACGGCAAAAGCGGATGATTGGAAATTATATTTAAGGATTGAATGTAAAAACAAGGATCAGGGTTTGTCTATTGAACAACACATCAATCCAGAAAGAGAACTTTTCCAAAGTTTCAAACTTTGGAAAAGTTCATTGAAGCCTAAATTGCTTTCAGAATTGATTTTTCACCTAATTTCAAACAAGCTCTTATTAAATTACTTCTTAGCCATTCCGGTGTTAAGAAGATTATTTATTTCCCCAACTTCTGTTTGGGGAAAATGAACTGTTAATATATATTTCGAAAATATCCCTTGAATTACTTTAATCCTTATCTTAATATCTAAAAGTTTTAATGATGAAAACAACTTATAAGAACATTGAATTTGAAGCTGTTCTTGGCGATATCGCCAACCAGCCGGATGTAGATGCTGTGGTAAACGCTGCCAATGCGCAACTTCAAACTGGCGGTGGTGTTGCAGGAGCACTTCACCGAGGCGCAGGTCCGGAAATGTATGATGAATGCCGGAAATTGGCCCCAATTAAACCCGGGGAAGCGGTAATTACCAAAGCCTATAATTTGCCGAATAATTATGTCATTCATTGCCTGGGACCTGTTTATGGAAGGGATGCCCCAGCAGCTAAACTCCTTGCCAATTGCTATAAAAATGCCCTGAAACTTGCCGAAAAACATCAAATTAGATCCATTGCTTTTCCCTCATTATCCACAGGAGCATTTGGGTATCCCATTGAAGAAGCAATAATCGTCACTTTTAACGCTATTTTGGCGGAATTGCAGGGGCTTAAACACTTGCAAAGGATTAGATTTGTACTGTTTAGTGAGCAGGATTTAAGGCACTATCTAAAAAAGATAGAATATTTAAAGTGAGTTCATCCAACCAATTTCAATGTTCCATGATCGATTTTTCAGCTACCTATACAGACCAATACCAACTTGCCATGGCGCAGGTTTATTTTGAAAACGGGCAAAAGGACCATACCGCCGTTTTCGATTATTTCTTCAGAAAACTTCCCTTTGATGGAGGCTACGCTATTTTTGCAGGCCTGGAAAATATTTTGGAGATCCTGGAAAATTTCAGGTTTAATAAGGAAGATTTGGAATATCTTAAAAAGCAGGGTTTTCCAAATGGCTTTTTAGATTATTTAAAGGATTTTAAATTTCGTGGATCAATTTATTCTACTAAAGAAGGAGATCTGTTATTTCCGAATTCTCCTGTTTTGCAGGTGGAAGCCAATATAATAGAGGCGCAAATAGTTGAAACTATTTTGCTCAATATGCTCAATTTTCAAACCCTGATCGCTACTAAAGCAAGCCGGATGAGGTTAGTTGCGGGAACCAGGACATTGCTTGATTTTGGACTGCGCCGCGCTCACGGGCCGGGAGGATATTACGCCAGCCGCGCGGCTGTATTAGGAGGTTTTAACGGGACAAGTAACGTAGTTGCGGGAAAGGATTTTGACATTCCGGTTGCCGGGACTATGGCACATTCCTTTGTTCAAAGTTACGACGATGAAATAACGGCTTTTCGGGCATTTGCCAACGGGAGGCCAAAGGATTGCGTCTTTTTGGTAGATACTTATAATACTTTACTGAGCGGACTTCCAAATGCTATTAAGGTTGGGAAGGAAATGGAAGAAAAAGGCCAAAGACTTGCCGGAATCAGGCTGGATAGCGGGGATTTGGCATATTTGGCCAAAGAAAGCCGGAAAATGCTGGATAACGCGGGTTTAAATTATGTGAAAATTGCAGCCTCCAATCAGTTAGACGAATATGTGATCAAGAGTTTATTGGAGCAACAGGCGCCCATAGATGTTTTCGGGGTTGGCACTAATTTGGTGACAGGTAATCCCGATGCAGCCTTGGATGGGGTGTACAAATTGTCTGTTTCTAACGGCAAACCAAGGCTCAAAATCTCTGAAAGTATATCCAAAGTAACGATCCCACATAAAAAGCAGGTGTACAGGCTAAAAAATTTGGCAGGAGAGCTTATTGGGGCAGATGCAATTGTAATGCGTGACGAAACGGAGATAAACAGGATTTACGATCCACAGGAGCCCTTAAAATCCCTGGCCATAGAAAATTTCATTATGGAGCCGCTGCTTCATCCGGTAATGGAAAACGGAAAAAGGATCGGGGAGAAACGCAGCCTGGAAGAAATTGCCCAATATGCCGTAAAATGTCTGGAAAGCCTTCCGGTAGAATATAAGCGATTTCGCAATCCGCATATTTATAAGGTCGGGATCAGCAGCAAATTAAAAGCAGAAAGGGAAAAATTATTACAAAAATATAAAGGCAGATCATGAAAACCCTTGTTATAATTGATATGCAAAACGATTTTATTCCCGGTGGCTCTTTGGCAGTTCCGGAAGGAGATCAAATAGTTACATTGATAAATAAACTCCAGGAAGAGTTTGACCTGGTAATTGCAACCCAGGACTGGCATCCCCGGGATCATTCCAGTTTTGCCGCGAATCACCCCGGAAAAAAAGAATTCGAAAAAATTGAGCTTCACGGACAGGAACAGGTTTTATGGCCGGTACATTGTGTTCAAAACAGCGATGGTGCCAGGTTTCATCCCGAATTAAATACCGCAAGAATCGAGACTATTTTCAGAAAAGGAACATCCAAGGAAATAGACAGTTACAGTGGATTTTACGATAACGCGCATATAAAATCTACAGGGCTCGCCGGGTATTTAAAAGAAAAAGGAGCTGGTGAATTATATTTTTGTGGCCTTGCAGCTGAATACTGCGTGTATTTTTCGGTCATGGATGCACTAAAAGCAGGGTTTTCGGCAACATTAATAGAAGATGCCACCCGGCCGCTTGATGTCGAGAATTTTCAGCGGGCAAAAGAAAATATTTTGAAAGCTGGCGGGAAAATAATTAAAAGCAGGGAGTTATCTCAAGTATTAAAAAATCCCTTTAAAGGCTGAAATCAATTTATCCACTTCTTCTTCGGTATTATAATGAACTAAACTCACGCGCACCACGCCGCCATATTTTTCCAGGTCCAGATCGTGAATAAGCATTTTGGCATAAAAATCCCCAAAGCGTATCCCGATATCAGCCTTATCAATTTCCTTTACGATTCCAGGGCTTTTCAAATTTTGGTGTACAAATGAAATTGTGGGAACCCTTTTCGCAGCATCGGCAGTTTTGTTTCCTATAATCATGATCTCTTTTACTGAATTGAGGTACTTCATCAATTTTTCGGCAAGTTTTTCTTCATAGTTGGCAATCAACTCAAAACTCCTTTTAAATTTTTCTTCATCTGAAATATTTTTTTCCCGATTTTCAGCAAAATGATGATCGTATAATTCAGCAAAATATTCAGGAATGCCACGAAGGCCAAAGGTGAGTTCAAAATTGAAGTTTCCAGGCTGAAATTTATACGGCACATCTTCCGGCTTAAAAAAATTGTGGTTGATGCCTTTCATCCCTATCAGCAAAGGCAATTTCCCATACATAACCGCCAGGTGAGGACCATAAACCTTATACCAGCTAAACACATAAAAATCTATGTCCAGCTCCTGCACATCCACTTTCCGGTGTGGGGCATAGGCAACGCCATCAACACAAATTAAAGCGCCGGCCTGGTGTACAATTTTGGCAATTTCCCTGATAGGATTGATGCTGCCCAAAACATTTGAACAATGGGTTACCGCTACCAGCCTGGTTCTATTGGAAAGCAGTTTTTTGAGCTGCTCCGTTTCCAGTTGAAAAGTCTCTGGATTTACTTCCCAAACCTTTATTTTGATGCCTTTTTCCTGTAGATCGGTCCAGCAGGAAACATTCGCTTCGTGGTCTGTATTGGTCACGATCACTTCATCTCCCGCTTTCCAGGTATCGCTGATGCAAAGACTTAAAATACGCAATAACATAGTTGAGGAAGGGCCTATGACAATTTCCTGTTGCCCCGGGGAATTTATGAATTTCGCCACATGCCCGGTGACGTGTTTCAGTTTTTCTCCCGCAGTTTCCGAAATTTTATATGAAGCTCCCAATTGCACGTTGAAGTTTGTATAATACTCGCTGATATAATTGATAGTGCGACCTAAAACTTGTGATCCTCCGGCATTATCCATAAAAATAAATTCATTTTTAAGCGCGGGAAACTGATTTCGTACAAAGGAGATGTCCATTAGATTTCTTTTAAGCATTATATGCAAGGTATGTAAATTTCAGCTTTTAAAGCAGGGAAAGGAATGACGCACTTTACGTACATAAGATGTTAATTAAGAGTTATTTAGGATTTTAATTCAGGTTTTATTTCTAATTTCATATAATAGTGATCTACTAAATATTCGTGTACTTAAGTAGTTTAAAAAATATTAAGTCATCCCCTCAATCCTTTTAAATTTGGCCTTTATTTTTTTTATAGCCAGGTTTTAAAAATGAAATAACCAAAAAATCCTGGAGTAAATCAAATTAAAACTTTGGCACTCCTTGCACAAATGACAAAGTCATAAATTAAAAGTGGAGACCAGACATCACTTCAAAAACGGGGCGAAACCGAAAAGCCAAATGAGTAGGAAATCAAAAGGAAAAGAAATGAAACAAGTAATGGTACAATTTGATATTCCAGGGATGACAGCCAAACAATATGAGCAGATTTGGCAAGACCTTAGGACCGCTGGTTATGCAAATCCAAAAGGTATGCAATACCATTTTGGCGCATCGGCTGCTAATGGTTGGGTTGTAGTTGAAATTTGGGAATCGGCTGACCTCTTAAAGGAATTTGGTAAAATTCTGATGCCTATTCTCACTAAGTATGGATTTCCACAGGATGAAGGGCCTCTTGTGTTGCCTCTACACTATGTGTATAGTGGTAAATAAGGAAATTTACCTTCATTCATACATTTAAAAGCAAGAGATACCGGTTGGTAAATGGAAAGTTTTGCCCTGTTTAAAAAACATGAATAGGAATGAAAAGATTAGAAAGAACTTGAGCCTATTATTTAAGTATTGGAAATGCCTTGATTAGAATTACATCTCAAATTAAAACAATGACTAATGAGTTAATAATAGAACATAACGCCATGATAAAAGTCTCAGAAATTGCCCCGGATGTTTACCGGATTTCGGTATTTGTCCAGGAATATAATTTGCAGTTCAATCATTTTTTAATTAAGGATGATGAACCTATGCTCTATCATGCTGGAATGAAACAGATGTTTCCAGCTTTATAGGAAGAAGTAAAAAAATTAATTTCTCCATCTAAGATCAGGTGGATTGGGTTTAGTCATTTTGAGGTAGATGAGTGCGGGGGGCTTAATGAATGGTTGCAGGCAGCACCAAATGCTAAAGCTGTGTGCAGTGAAGCAAGTGCAATTGTCAATATGGCTGGCTTTTCAAAAAGACCGGTTCACGCCATCAAGACAATACGGTTTTGAACACGGGACAATATTCTTACCGTTTTATTCGAACCCCTCATTTACCTCATGGCTGGGATGCGGGAGTGATGTTTGAGGAAAAGAATGGAACCCTGTTGTGTTCCGATTTGTTTCATCAAAACGGAGATGTGGTTGATTTAACAGATTAAGACATTTTAGGCGCGCACAAAAACTCCATGCTTGAATATGAGAAGGGGCCTTTAATGGGATACACACCTTATACGCACAATACCCCAAAATTGCTTGATTCCCTTGCAGGACTTCAACCAAAGACTCTTGCAACTATGCACGGTTCTTCATTTCACGGAGACTGTAGTAAAGCATTAACAGACCTCAATTTAGTGATGAAGGAATTATGGGGTAAAGAATAAAACAAGGTGGATTTCGCTTATTCCCTCTGTTCAAAAGAAATGATTTTGCACTTCTGGTGTTGGATCACAAGGCTTATCGAATTGAATTAAAGAGAATGTCAAATTCGCGGCGAATAAATTGAATTAGAAAAATAATATTCTCATTTAGAAATCTGCTGAAATTATTTGGTTAAGGCAGCTTTTTTCTTCAAACTATTGGCAGCTCTGGTATAACCTCCATCGGCTCCATCTACAAAATGAATATGCTCGGCTGTGCTCATATTCCTAACGTAACAGGACATTACACTTTCCTGACTCACATATAAACCGTATTTAATTCTATTAGAACTTTCCAGATGATCCAAAAAGGAGATCAGGGAAATCCGTTGCTCTGAAGTTCCTGTTATTACAGTATTAATCCGGCCGTCTATGGTAAGTGTGTCAGTGAGTTCAACCAATTTTTGAAGGTATTCTTTTCCTGCCTTAGTATTCTTCAAATAGAATTTTCCAAAATTTACTTTTATCAAACTTTTCAGAAAGAAAAACGCATCGAATTTTCCGAGTTTAATACGCATTTCAGAATTTATCTTATGCAACCCCGATTTAAGTTGTAAACGTTTTACCGAGATGGGTTTTCTTCTTCCCTGGGAGCCGTAAATTTCATCGATCGCTTTTAGAACTTTAGAAAATATTTTTGAAGGATCCTGGTCTCCGCATCCCGTAACTATTAAACTCACCACTTCCTGGGTTTCTTCCGGCGGCTTAATTTTATCCCATTTACATTGCATTCCATCCAGGTTTAATGGAGATTCATCTATTTGGAAATTTCGTTTTTTGAGAGGATCTTCTTTTTTAATCAGGCTTTCGGCATATTGTAATCCGTTGCCCAGAATTACAGGAATATTAAAAATATCGTTAATTTGAGCCTTGGCAATAATCAGCTCGATCTTATCATTATAGATTTCTTTCACAGATAAATGCCCGACCTTTAATTCAAATCCAAAATTTTTAAGTGTATTTTTTCGATGTTTTTCCAATGCCGACATCGCCTTTTCAAGGTATTTGGAAGGCACCAAAATAGTGGCGCCATCGCCCCCAAAGAAAAAGGGAACATGAATGTTTTGGGAATAGAGAATGTTTAAAACGGCAATAATACTTCCTGTTGCCACCAAATTTACCTCGTTATGCTTTCCTTTTTTAATGGCCTGGGTAGAATTCTTAATATCGGCAATCAGTACATGCCAATCTTCAGGAACTTCAGAAAACAATGATTTATCGGCAACCAGGTCACTAACAGACATTTTGTTTATAGGTAAT
>JAENXB010000329.1 GCA_016649785.1 Flavobacteriaceae bacterium | reverse complement strand
GGCAATATCTTATTTTTCAGGATGATTCAGTTTTGAATATTCGAAAACATAACGGATACTACATAATTATTAACCAGTTGTAAAGCATTTTCCATTTACATACTTCCCTGACTTTTCTATCGCTGCGGAAACGTAAAATTTTCTTAATTTGCCGAAGTTTAGTTGGAAGGTCAATTTTAGCATAAGAACAAAAAACAAAAAATTCAAAAAATGGAAAATATCGATTGGAACAACCTTGGATTTGGATATATAAAAACCGATTTTAACATCAGGTGTACCTATAAAAACGGAAATTGGGGCGATTTGGAAGTAAGCGACAGCGAATATTTCCCAATGCATATTTCCGCAACGGCCATTCATTACGGCCAGGAATCATTTGAAGGATTAAAAGCATTCCGTGGGAAAGATAGTAAAGTACGGATTTTCCGTATGGATGAAAATGCACGTAGAATGCAGGATTCGAGTGCCGGCACTTTAATGGCTCAAATGCCTGTTGACAAATTTACTGATGCAGTAAAAAAAGCTGTAAAACTAAATGAAAAGTTTGTTCCCCCATACGAATCGGGAGCCTCTTTATACATCCGCCCGGTTCTATTTGGCTCCGGTCCTCAAATAGGTGTTAAACCTGCTGATGAATATATGTTTATTGTTTTTGTTATGCCGGTTGGGCCCTATTTTAAAGGCGGTTTTCAAACTACTCCATTTGTGATTATGCGTGAGTTCGATCGCTCGGCTCCACGTGGAATGGGAAAATATAAAGTGGGAGGAAATTACGCCGCCAGTCTTGTTGCAGGGAAAAAAGCGCATGAACTTGGTTATTCCAATATTTTCTACCTCGATGCAAAAGAAAAAAAATACATCGATGAATGTGGTGCAGCCAACTTTTTCGGAATAAAAAACAACACTTACATTACTCCAAAATCGCTTTCTATTCTGCCATCGATAACCAATAAAAGCCTTATGGTTTTGGCCGAAGAAATGGGGATGAAAGTAGAACAACGACAAGTTCCGGTAGAAGAACTTTCTACTTTTGAGGAAACCGGCGCTTGCGGAACTGCAGCTGTAATTAGCCCGATTCAACGTATCGACGACTACGACGAAAACAAATCGTATGTATTTTCGAAAGACGGTAAACCCGGCCCAGTCAGCGAAAAACTTTATAATAAACTTCGGGCTATTCAATATGGCGATGAGCCGGATAAATATGGGTGGGTAACTTTAGTTTAAAGCCCCTCCCGGCCTCCCTATCTTTGTGCCAAATGTCTGGTACAGTGCCATTTGGCACAAAGCCAGATAATGACAGCTTGGCTTTTTTCAAGCCTAATGGCATTATCCATGGGGAGGAGATAAGAAATAGAAATGAAATTATTTAATAGCTTCGGGAATCCGGAGCTTTTTTTATAATTGTTCAACCTTATATCCCAGATTTTTCATTTGTTGAAGAACTCCATCCGGACCATGTAAATGCAATGCTCCCAACAATACGAATTCAACTTCAGGAGTTTTTAAAAAGGAATCCAGTTGGGGAATCCAGTTCTTATTTCGATCCGCTACCAACAATTTATATGTTGCCGGATAGTTATGTGTAAGTTCTTCTATTTGTGAAATTATTAATGCAGATGATCCATCTTTTAAAGTTCTCACCATTTCATCAAATCCTTTGCTAATTTCAGCAATATTATTTATCAAATAATGAATAAATTCATTTTCATTCCCTTCTCCTGCCTTATCAAAGAAATTTAATATCTCCTCAAACGATTCCAGATACAAAAGCGATTTACTGTCATTCACAGCTTTTTTTGTAAAGTGTGTTTCAACTCCGTCGGCCACAACACCAAATTTCTTATTTGCTTGATAAGCCAATGTTATTAAAACCATTAAAGGTTTGTATTTATCCATTCGTAATAAATCAAGTTCATTTTGTTTACAAACTGAATCAAGTTCATAATAAACCTCCAAATCCAAAATATTTTTTAATGATTTTCCATCCATATACAGAGATACTTTCTGTAGTTTTTTCAAATTTTCAGGATCTTCCAGTTTTGACCCATCAGACTCGGTAACAAGAATCTCTAATTT
>JAENXB010000060.1 GCA_016649785.1 Flavobacteriaceae bacterium | reverse complement strand
TTTGTTTCTCAAAACATCCCTTGTGTTTACAAGGGTTGGGAGGCTTTTGTCGTCAAATTTTTAGTTTTGTCGGTTGATAGTGATAGATTTTATAAGACTTAGCGCCAAATACGGAACAGCCCTTCGAGCTCTGAAGGAAATTAAGGATATCAATGCTAATCAAAATTTACTGCCTTATTGGGTTTTTGCATTAAAAAAATACTTTTGGAGAGCAAATAATTTTATAATTACCCTCCAATATTATCGTGAGAACTCTTCCTTAAAAAAAGATTTATTTGAGTTGTATGAGAGTGGATATAATTATGAAAGTTACAGGTATTATATAATTATCTGCCTCACCTACAACTTCGCATACGAGGATAGAGAATTAAGAACTGTTTTTAACAATTTTAAAATTAGAAAGATCTGACCTGGTTAGATATGCGTGTTATTGCCTTATAATAAAACATTCTAATGATCTACAACTATTATCTTCTTTAAAGACCGAATTATCAGGAGAAAAAACAGAATATTTAAAATTAATTGTTTTGGATTATTGGAAAAGAGATAATCACCGCGTTGATTCAATGCTGGAGCTTACAAAATCTATTGGGCTATGAAATTTACAGATACAAGGTCTAAACTAAAAGAATTCTCCGGCGCTACTACAGCTGAATACCAAATGCAATATATAACCGCAGAAGTCAAAGATGTTTTTTCTCAAATTCATGATCAATTTGTGGATTATTTGAGTAATGATATAACTGATAATGAAATAAAAAGTGATATAAAAGATTGGTTAGGAAATGCTTATTATAAACCTACTAATGGAAATGCTAAAGAATGCCTGGAAATTTGTTTGACAGTAAAACATCTTTATGGAAGAAAAATTAGAAGCTGGACAGATAATGCCCTCAAGTGTTATGATAATTTACTGCTGAAATATATTCAAGAGGATAGGATGGAAACAATTGAAAAAACAGGCAGGAATAATAAGGAAAGGGACGTGTACCAGCACCTAATAAATATGGGCGGGGATCACCAGGAGATAGGTAGGTGTTTTGAATATATTTATTTGATACGAAATGAATTTCAACATGTTCAGGTTGTAAATTCAAACGGTATCAGAATGCCTAAAAATGTTTCCAATAAAAAGTATAATGAAAGCAGAGATTTAATTGTCGGTTGGTTTAAAAAAGCTCTGGTTAATTTGAATTCCAAAATTAAATAAAAATATATTCCCAATGACTTCACCCTTCCGAATATTTCCCTCCTCTGGTTATTTAAATTCTCAATTCCAGGTAATTTCTTCTGTTCACAATGTTGAACTGAATTTGACATTAAATGGTACCGTAGAAAAAACTTTAAATTTAAGCAAGGACAATCCTAATCTTTTCAGCAAATTAGATAAACCCGGGGAATATATCGCATCGTGTACGATCGCCGGGAAAGATCATCACCAGAAAATTGTTGTAGATGATGCTCTTCGTCTTGGATCGAGTGTTTTAAAAACTTCATATATTTTTGAGGATGTAGATTTCACCTTTTTATTAATGAAGGACAGAATGCTTCTTTACAATGAAAAAACCAAACAAATCATAACTGAGAATAGAATTAGCCCTTCTGAAATAAGAAAAATAGATAATGAAAATTTCCTTTTTATAACAAGGATCGGAGAAGGTGAAAATGCGATTTGCAATCTGGGTATTTTTAATACTACAGAGTTAAAAATTACTGATGAAATTTTGTATGGGACCAAGGATATTTTTATCAGTGAAGACAACAAAATAATTTGGATTGAAGAGATAAATTCAGGAAAAATAAAGTGCCTTAGCACAAAAGGTTCATCAGGAACTTTTAAAGTTATCAAGGAATTTATTGATGTTCAAGGTTTTAATTTGACTAATGATAATTCAAAAATCTTTATAAACTGTAAAGAGAAATTTAATGTATTAAATCTTATGTCTAACCAGGGCTATTCGGGGGAAAAAACTGCGAATAATGCTGTAGGAAATGACGGTTCCATTTATTATTTAGATAATGAAAAATTGAAATATGTAAGTACAGAGAGTACAAAATTTCTTGAGTTTCCTATTCCACCTGATGGTTTTAATTTAAATCCAAGTAATTATTCATATATAGGTGACAACTTCACCAAGACTTTTTCCAAAATGGCATTTGAGGAAAAATTTGAAGAAATTTCAAATAAAGAAAAACCTTCAGGTTTACCTACTCCCACCATGACTTACATTCGGCATGAAATTGCCCAAGAACAACAGGTAGAACACACAGAATTTTTTGACGAGCTCTATCCCTCACAAAATGGTATATATCATTATCGAAAAATAAGAAAAGAAACTCTTTTAGGAGTAACCTTTAAAAAAGTAAACGATGATTGGGCAGCTCAAACTTATAGTTCATTAAACTCTATAATTACAATCTCCTACAAAAATAGTTCTGAAAATATCGAAATCTTCCGAGGTACTTCGGAACCATCCTTGGAGGTTTTTAATTCATTTTTGCTATTTAAAAACGGGCTGAATCAATATTTACAGTCAGGTAGTGAAAAAATAAAAGAATTTAAAAGGGCTTCAACCATTGACATAATAAATATAAATAATCAACCTAAGTGGTTATTAGAAAAGATCGGTGAAAAATATTCTCTTTTCGATTTATCAAAACCTGCAAATCCAATTCTAGAAGAGGTTAAAATATATAATATTGATTTTTTTAAGTTGCATAATGTATTGTGGTATACCGAAAATAGTGACCAGTATCTACAAGCTTATGACCTTGAATCAAACAAAAAAAATAATTTCTTTTCCTTACCCGAAGAAAAAAATTTTTATATTGATTACTCTCACTTCAATTTTAAGGATAACTATTTTTCGAGATATCGTACTGAAGTTTTAATACATCCTAAAACTGGTGAAGTTAAAGATGCGGCTATTGGGAATATCATTACTTCCACGATAGACTTGAACAAAGTAATTACTAAACGAAATCAAAAGATTTACCTACTAATATTTAACCATTCAATTAAAAAATATGAGGAAACAGAAATTGCAATAGAAAATAGTATATACCTGGAGTCCTATATTTCTCCAAATGGTAATTTCCTGGTCTTGCAAAACGACACAGAGGAATATGTACTTTTTGATATAGAGAAAAATCAGGAAGTAAAATTTTTCTCTGGTAAATTCCTTGCTTTCTCCAAGGAGGGAAATCTTATTTTTGAAGATGATGAGAGAAGAAGTGCTAAAATAATTGATCCTTTAACATTTGAAAAATTACCCTCGGCAAATTACCATCATTTTCGTTTTTTAAGTCCGGACCAAAAACTTTATGCCCAGGTTGCAAGAAATATAAGGTATTATAACAAGGTAAAAGATAAAGATATTACAGTTGAAGAAGTCATTGAATTAAGAAAGAAATTAGATGATCCCCAAATTAATGGTGTTCTAAGCAATGAGGATGAAAAATTGGAATATGAAAAACGAAAAAGGGAGGTTGAAAATTATAAAAAGGTTTATCATAATACATATAAACAGCAATTAGAAAAATTGAAAATAAAATATGGGGACAGTTTCACCTCAAGAGATATTATTGAGGTAATAAAATTTACAGAAATAGGAATATGTGGAACCGACAAGATCATCGAAGTGCGTTTACCAGATGATATAGAATTTTATAATTATACTGCTTTCAGTTACGACAATAAATATGCTGCTTTGGTTTACCGACTAATTACTGGTGGCGGAATTAGTTTTGTGCGACTTGATTATGACGAGAAAAGAGGAACTTTAGAAATTAAAGATCTTTATTTAAGCCATTATCCCAAAAAAGCAACTTGGGTATGTGGATTTTCTAAAAATAATTATTTTGCAGCATACGATAGTACAGGAACTACATTTTTATTAAGACAAGATGACCTCGACTCCTTATTCATCAAAGGAAAATCTAAGCCTCCTGAAGACAAAATATGGAAAAACATTTCAGGCAAGAACTATTTATGCTTTAGCCCAACCGGTAGGTATATGGCAATGTCTGAAGAATCGTATATTCCATTTCCAAATAAAGAATATGATTCATCTTTTCAAATACAACTTCCTGAAAGCGGTAACTATGGTCATCAGGAATCTGGAACCTTACATATTCTCAATACAAAAACAAGACTACCTATAATGTCATACTATGAGCATGGTGATAAAATGAAATATGATTATAATAAAAAAATAAGGTTTGTATCTTTTTCTGAAAATGAAAAAAGAATAATGTCTATGAGTAATGATGGAGTTGTAATAGTCAGAAATTTTAATTCTCCACATTAATATTCCTGATCATTAAACCTTATAGAATTAAAACAATTTAAACTTTGAGCAACTACTCCTACCGCTTCCCTCCTCGCCGGGAAATTCATTCTTCCCTCGAAGAATTAAAGAATCTTCAGGAAGACAGATTTTACACAATTTCAAAGATCCATTGGTGGCTTCTCAAATATGATATCCTGTATAAGTACTGCAAAAAGAACTGGAATAACGGCTCCTGCTTTGATGAACTCCCCTGCAGTCATACATTAAAATCTAACGAAAATGCCTTTGTGGATTTTTATGAAGATCTTGAAGAAGTAACCGAATTGCACAAAAAAGAATCCTACTTCAAAGAGCAGATGGAAGGGCTGGAAATGGTCCGCGATGATAATCCTGCATTTATGCAGTGGCTGCGCCAAAATGAGAAATTGGGAACAGAATATTTTATCATCTTTTGGACCGAATGGTTGGAGGAAGATGATATAGTTAATCCTGGTATTAATATTTTTCCAAACGTTGAAGTAAAAATTTTAGCTAAGGAATTTGGAAATACAATTCAATTTTTGGAAGTATTTAATGAACTCTATTGGGCGCCTGGATTATGTAAAGAAAACTAAAAGCGATTCTAAAATGCTGGATAAATTTGAAAAAAAGGCGTTACGATATTTAACATATAACCTACATTGGCAAGAGTTAGGATGGAAATTCGATGAAATAATGCAGGCTCGTTCTCAACTTAGAGATATTGATCCATTTCTAGATGTAGGTATTAGAGAAATTAATTCAGAAATTGGTAGTTCCGAGGTTAAAAAATATACATCGCACTTAGAATTTAAAAGACTTAAATATCTTTATCTGGATGAAGCTGATTTCGATGGTGACCTTACATTTCTAAAATATTGTCCCAACTTAGAATACCTTTTTATTCTGGGCATTTCAGTCAACACCAAAATAAAGAACCTAACACCAATATCTAATTTAGACCAACTTCAATTTCTACATTTAGAATATCATAATATTGAAGATCTTACTCCACTTAAAAATCTTATTAATTTAAAATATTTACACCTTCGTGAAAATCCTATTAAATCTATTGAACCAGTTTGTAATCTTAAAAATTTAAAAGAGGCAAACTTTACGTCTGCCAATGAAAAAAGTATAATTAAACTACTAAAACATTCCCCGGTTGCGCAAGTGAAATTTTATAATCAAGATATTGATCTAAGTCTTTCTGCTTATTGGATTGAAGATTGGGCTTATGGAACTTCTTATTTCAAAGATTATGATATTTTGCAAATGGAAATCTTCCCTTTGATGAAGTACACAAAGATTGTAGATAAAGAAACAAAAGGATTGATGCAACAGAAGCTTGCAATTCTTGCAAACCAATTATTAAGAGCTGACGAAGAAATTTCTAATATTTCTTTCTCTAACAAAAAAGGGAGCAGTGTTATAAAAGGCCATTTTAGCTATTCAAGAAAAGGAGAATAAATTATTCTATTCGGTACAAATCACGGACAAATACAAAATAAAAAAACCGTAAACCCTTGTTTTACAAGTGTTTACGGTTTCGTTAAGCGGAGAAAGAGGGATTCGAACCCCCGGAGGTGTGACCCTCAACAGTTTTCAAGACTGCCGCATTAAACCGCTCTGCCATTTCTCCATTGCCTATATCAAAGCAATGCTTTGCTTAAGCGGGTGCAAATATAACAAGGTTTTATAATTTCACACAATTAATTAAAGGGTTTTTTTAGCTTATTTTATTTCGCGATTATTTAACTCAATTTATTAACCGTTCTGGTCCATTTTAAATTTCATATATTTATGCTCAATAATAAAGATCTTACTCATGAAACAATTTTTAATGCCAATATTCTGCTTATTTGCCATGATTAACCTCTATTCCCAGGAAACCGATCTCGAAACTTTAATGGATCAGGATTGGGCAAATCTCAAAAAATATTCCGCCGATAATGAACAAAAAAAAAGTGAACCCTCAGGAAATGCCGTTGTTTTCATGGGAAATTCAATTACTGAAGGTTGGGTAAACGCCAGTCCTGAATTTTTTTCCGATAACAATTATATAGGACGGGGAATAAGCGGGCAAACAACCCCGCAAATGCTTATCCGGTTTATGCCTGATGTTTTGGACCTTCACCCAAAAGCGGTGGTCATTTTGGCCGGCACAAACGATATTGCGGGAAATACCGGGTTTTCATCGGTAAAGATGATAACCGATAATATCAAAGCCATGGCACAACTGGCTGTTGCAAACAATATTAAAGTAATTTTATGTTCTGTTTTACCTGTTTTTGATTATCCCTGGAGAACAGGACTTGAGCCTGTTGATAAAATTGAAGAAATCAACCAATGGCTGAAAGAATATGCCCTGGAAAATGGCCATATTTATCTGGACTATTTCAGTGAAATGGCCGATGAAAAGAAAGGCTTAAAGAAAGAATTTTCCATAGATGGGGTGCATCCCAATCTCAAAGGTTATTCAGTGATGGCACCTCTTGCAAAAATGGCGATTCAAAAAGCATTAAATCAATCAAATTAATGCCTTTTACAATTTTTGGAAATTCAGAAAATAATCCTAAGGGTTTGATCTACAAGCTTGAATTTTTCAGCTGAACCTTAAACTTTCCAGTACTTTTCAGGAAACCTTCGGGATTTTAAAAACATTTCTTGATTAAAATTTCGCTTTGAACCGGGGCCTTTCTAATGTCGAAATATAAAATTTGGCTCAAAACTTGTACCTTCCCAACCAAATAAGACCACTGATAAATTATGAAAAAAATATTTTTATTCGCCCTGTCCGTAAGTTTTTATAGCTGTATGGCCCAGCAATCCAAAGAACTAGTCAATGTCGATGAAATGGATTTTGCAAACACTATTACTTCAAATGAATTAAAAGAACATCTTTACATTTTTGCAAGTGACGAGTTTGAAGGCCGCGAAACCGGAGAACCCGGACAGAAAAAAGCTGCCGAATACCTCAAAGCCGAATACAAAAAACTCAATATTCCCTCTCCGCTTGGGAACGATGATTATTTCCAGGAAGTTCCGGCTTCTGTTTTCGACGGAGATATAAAAGATTCTGAAAACGTGGTGGCTTTTATTGAAGGAAGCGAAAAACCGGAGGAAATCCTTGTAATTTCTTCACATTATGACCACATGGGAATTGATGCTGAAGGAAATATCTTTAACGGCGCCGATGATGATGGTTCCGGAACTGTTGCAGTCCTTGAAATAGCCGAGGCATTTATGGAAGCAAAAGCAAGTGGTTTTGGACCAAAACGCTCCATCTTATTTTTGAATGTAACCGGTGAAGAAAAAGGTTTGATAGGTTCAAAATATTATACCGATAACCCAATATTCCCATTGTCACAAACCGTTGCCGACCTCAACATAGATATGATTGGCAGAAGTGATGTAGCTCACAAAGGAAATAACAATTATGTTTATTTAATTGGAAGCGACAAACTGAGCACCGAACTGCACAATTTAAGCGAGGAAGTAAATTCGAAATACATGAATATGGATTTTGATTATACCTATAACGATGAAAATGATCCCAACCGTTTTTACTACCGAAGTGATCATTACAATTTTGCGAAAAACAACATTCCAATCATTTTTTACTTTAACGGAGTTCACGCAGATTACCACAAAATGACTGATACCCCGGATAAAATTGAATATGATCTGTTGTCCAAACGCGCCAGATTGATATTCCTAACAGCCTGGGAAATAGCAAACAGGGCAGAACGCCCATTAGTGGATAAACCTGAAACCGGTTCTCCTGCCGCTGAATAAACTTAAACCCCTCAAAACTTAAAAGGCCGCCTGATCAATCAGGTAGCCTTTTTCCGTTTTCACTTTTCACTTTTCCCTCTTCACTTTTCACTCTTCACTCTTCACTCTTCACTCTTCCGTCCTCCGTCTTCGGTCTTCGGTCTTCGGTCCCAACTTCTAACTTTTTTACTTCGGTATTCGGTTTACCCCAACTAAAAGGAGAGGAACGATTTGTCTTATAATTTCGTACTTCTAACTTCGTACTTCTAACTTTTTTCTCTTTTCTCTCTATTCTATTTTCTCAAATCTCAAGTCTAACATCTCATATCTATCTCTTCTATTTTCTCAAATCTCAAGTCTAACATCTCAAATCTATTCACTCCATAGTATCCAGGATCACATCAATATCTTTTTCGGTAGTATCGGGATTTATAAAACAGAAACGGGAAACGGTTTCAAATTCGCCGTTGGTTTTCCATTTTGTGGGAGTTACCAGCGCCACTCCGTCCCGGTGATTTTTATAGGTCCATTCCCGGTATTAGTCCGGAGTCCATCCTTTTCTGCGGTATAAAACCACCGATAAACTCGGAGGTCTTACCAGTTCCAGGTAAGGCCTGTCCTCAATTTTTTTGGCGGCAATTTGAGCCAGTTCAATTCCGCGTTCAATGGCAACCCGGTATTTATCGGTCCCGTGCATCGCAAGTGAAAACCAGAGAGGCATTCCCCGTACCCTTCGGGTCAACTGAATTTGATATTCAGACGGATTAAATCCGTGTGCGCCTTCATCCTTAAATATTTCCAGATAGGATCCTTTTTGGGAATGCGCGTTTTTGGCCAATTCCATATTTTTGTAGATCACCGCCCCGCAATCGTAAGGCGAAAACAACCATTTATGTGGATCTATGGTAACACTGTCTGCCCGTTCAATCCCGTTGAACAAATGCTTCACCGATTTTGCGGCGAGTGCTCCGCCTCCGTATGCGCAGTCAATATGAAACCAGACATTTTCCTTTTCGCATACATCAGCAATGGTAGCCAGTTCATCTATAATTCCGGCATTTGTAGTTCCTCCTGTGGCAACCACGGCAAAAAGTCGTTTCCGGTCTTTTTCCTCCAGTTGGTTTATGGTGGCCTGAAGTTCTTTTCCTGTGAGGTATTCGCCTTCGCAATGGATCATTAACATATCGGCGTCAATTACTTTTGCCATCGCCTGAACAGAGCTATGAGCAGCATCAGAAGTGATCAATAAACCTTTCAGCCCTGTATTATCTGTTTTTCGGCTTCTCCATTCTTCCCGGGCAGCGACTATGGCCGAGAGATTGGCCGCGGTCCCGCCGCTGGTAAACACTCCAAAGGTTCCTTTTGGCATTCCTGTTAAAGAAACCAGCCACTTCATAGCCTGATTTTCGCAAAAGATCCCGCCGCCGCCTTCCATCCAATAGGCGCCGTGAATACTGGAAGCAGAAGTTACCAAATCGAACATAATGGCAGCACGTGTAGGCGCCGCAGGAACAAAAGCCAAATGCCTTGGATGATCTATAGGAACGGTAGCCTTCACCAAAACATCGCGAAAAAGTTTAAAGGCAGCTTCTCCCCCAATTCCATCGGCGGTGACGGTCTCCCCCACTATTCGCAACAGATCCTCTTCTTTTTTAGGCGCTCCCAGTTCCGGGGTAACATTTGAAATACGGTCTATGGCATATTTCATGACATCCAGGGTCATTTCAACCAGGTCCATATCTATGCTGTGCATTTTATTCTTTTCCAAAAGTGATAATTTTAAATTGTAATTCTAAAGGATTTAAATTTTCAATAAGTGCCGGAATTAAATCTTCTCCGTATTCCAAATACATTTCCGAAAAATTGGTCTGCCGCTCCTGCAGGCTTTTATTCGGAAACAATTCATTTTGAAGTGCCGCTATCCTGGAAACCTCATCTTTCAGCTTGCGCTTTTGTGCTTTTAAAAGGCGTTTTTCCAAATGATCCAGGCCTTTTAGTTGTTTCACTTCCTCTGCTTTTACCGCATTCAAAAAGGTCCTGTCTGTTTGCTCTGCCAGCGTGTACATATACTGAAATTGTTGCACCAAATGTTCTTTTTGAGGGGAAAAATCTATGTCGATATTCGAAATTTTTCGCACTTTTCTGTTGATCAGTTCGTGTTGCTTCAGGAAAAGTTCAGCCTGGGAAATGTCGAGTTTTTGCCTTTTTTGATTTTGCCTGTCAGTTTCGATCAATGCCGAATTCCGAAGCAATAAGATCGGAAAAGGAACATTCACTGCGTTGAAAAATTCTTTTAGTTCAAACCAATATGCCAGTTCTCCTCCACCGCCTATATAACACAAATTCGGCAGGATCACTTCCTCATAAAGCGGCCTTAGCACCACATTCGGGCTGAAACGTTCTGGATAATTGTGGAGTTCACCCAGGATTTCTTCCCGGCTCCAGGAAATTTCGGTGGTATTGACAAAATACCTTCCCTCCTGCTCTATGATGCGTTCACGCAACCCGCTTGCCAGGTAAAACAAATTGATCTCCCGGGGATTCACCTGCACCCCGTATCCCATTTCTTTTAAATTCACGGTGACAGGACCGGTAGTTTTATATGCAATTTGTTCGGTGAGTTCCTGTTCCATATAGGGCAAAAATTCCCGTTTTAAATTCTTGTTATCGGCATCCAGGATCACCAATCCATAATCCTTAAATAGCTCATTGGCCAGAAAAAATGTAGCATCGGTAAGATTTGAATGATCTAAATATGCCTTTTTAAACAGTACTTTTAATCTTTCGGCATTTTTGCTGCTCCCAATTTCTGCTGAAAAAAGCTCAAAAACTTCATCTAAACCATCGGTGTTTAAATTTCCAACCGCATCTTTCCCGGCTCCCGGCTGATGGCTGTTCCATTTAAATTTTTTCCCATTGAGGTTAAAAAAATTGATCTCCTCAAAATCGTGATCCTCGGTGGCCATCCAGTAAACCGGAACAAAATGATATTCTGAATATTTCTCTTTTAATTCTGAAGCTAAATTGATGGCAGAAACAATTTTATATAAAAAATAAAGCGGACCGGTGAATAAATTGAGCTGATGCCCGGTGGTAACGCTGAAGGTGTTTTCTTGTGAGAAAGATTCAATATTTTTTGATACAGAATCAGAAACCTCCAGTTTTTCGTATTGGCGATTTAATTCCCGTACCAAAACAGCCCTTTTTTCATTCGTAAAAAACGCCTGTTTTTCCCCTATTTGCGACTTGAAATTATCAAGGTTGGGAAACCGGTTATAGAAAGGTTTTAACGTCTCTTTTTCATCCAGATAATCGATGATAAGGCTTGTGAAATAATTGGTTTCTTTATAGGAAAGACAGTCTTTAGGCATAGATTTACTTTAAAACGCAAAGATACCTAAGTTCATTATTTTACAACCCATTTTTTAGTTATTTCCGGGCGGTATGCTATCTTTACTCTATTAACAATGCTTCTAAAGATAATTAATGAAAAATTTATCAGTACTTTTTGTATTCTTCTTCTTGACTTTACAACCCGCTTTTGCCCAGAAATTACAATCTCCACAGGATTTCTTGGGATATGAGATCGGCACCCGGTTTACAAGGCATGCCGATCTTGTGAAATATTTTGAATATGTAGCCAAAAACTCCGGTTTGGTGCAATATCATACCTACGGAAAAACAAATGAATTTCGCCCGCTAACCTATGCGGTGATCTCTTCAGAAGAAAATCTAAAGGATCTGGAAAAGATCAGGACCAATCATCTAAAAAACGCCGGAATTAGTTCCGGACCCGCTGAAAGTTCATCTGATAAGGCAATAGTTTGGCTGAGTTATAACGTCCACGGTAATGAAGCTTCCGGTACTGAAGCTGCGATGCAAACCTTATATGAGCTTATAACTTCAAAAAAGGAATGGCTGCAAAATACCGTTGTGATCATGGATCCCTGCGTTAACCCCGATGGCCGTGACCGCTATGCAAACTGGTATAACCAGGTAAAAGCAGAATCTTATAATTCCTCGCCAATGGCAACCGAGCATAATGAACCCTGGCCTGGGGGAAGGCCAAATCACTATTTATTCGACCTAAACCGTGACTGGGCCTGGGCAACTCAGGCTGAAACCCGGCAACGTTTAAAGATTTACAATACCTGGATGCCTCATATCCACGTAGATTTTCACGAACAACAAATCAACGAACCCTATTATTTCGCTCCCGCGGCCGAACCTTTTCACGAGGTTATCACTCCTTTTCAGCGGGATTTCCAAACCGAAATAGGGAAGAACCACGCAAAATATTTTGACGAGAAAGGATGGTTATTTTTCACAAAGGAAAGCTTTGATCTTTTATATCCCAGTTATGGAGATACCTATCCTGTATATATGGGCGCCATTGGAATGACCTATGAGCAAGCCGGAGGTGGCGTTGCTGGCCTGGGAATTGAAACCAGGGAAGGTTATGAACTCACTTTGGCAGATCGCGTGGCCCACCATACCGCAACCGGTCTTTCCACTGTGGAAGTTGCTGCACAAAACATCGAAAAACTAAACTCTGAATTCAAAAAATTCTTCCAAAATGACAAGCTTTTATATAAAAGTTATGTCTTGAACGGAAGTCCGGATAAGATCGCCGCCTTAAAAAAGTTGCTGGATTTTCACGATATTTCCTATAGCAACGCTTCTTCAGGAAGAATAAAGGGTTTCAATTATACTTTAAACAAAACTGCCGATTTCAATACTACCGAAAATACCTTAATTGTAAATACAGCTCAGCCAAAAGGAAAAATGATCAAGGTTTTATTTGAACCTTCGGCGAAATTAACCGATTCCCTTACTTATGACATTACCGCCTGGAGCCTTCCTTACGCCTATGGTTTGGATGCCGTTGCCAGCACCCGGGCTATTTCTGGAAATACCGCAAAAGAACAGGATAAAGTGAGCAATTCCCCTACTCCAAATGGAGCCGGATATATTACAAAATGGAACAGTATGCAGGAT
>JAENXB010000415.1 GCA_016649785.1 Flavobacteriaceae bacterium | reverse complement strand
CCCATAGAGCCGGCTGCTGTTACCATTTTTTGATATGCCATTAACCGGGAATTTAGAATTAGGATAGGCCGCCAGAAAATCCCGACTTTTGGGAAGGGTCGACTATAAGGCCGGCTAATTTCTAAATTCCGGACCTTTGCTTTCTCAAAAAATGTATATGGCAGAATGGCTCGGAAGGTGAATCAACCACCTGGGTGAAGTTCCAACCGGTCCCGGCAAGGAAAAAACGTGAAAGGAGTTCAGATCCGGCGGACTAAGGCAAAAAAGTGTTTCCCGGAGTGGAGCGTTTCCGCTTTTTCTGCGGATTAGCGCAACGAAGGGAATTAACTTTTTTGTCTGTGTCCAAGACCTTTTCGACGAAGCGCTTTCTCCGCATTACATAACGTCTCTTTTGGGGAGTGTCGGGATAAAGGGGAATGTGCTGAGGGGTGGGTAGTTCTAAATATGATTTTATATAGGATGAGATTTGGTTACCTAAATGATCCTGTTTCAGAAGATTATCGTAGGCCTTATACAGTAAAGTCCTAATTTCATCAATCTTTTTATTGATGTGCTGGCTCTCCATAATGGCTCCCAGCATTTTTCCGGCCGATTGATTCCACTTGGTTACAGGTACAGTTCGCTTAAAGCTAATTTTCAAGGATTGGCCATTAACGGTAATTTGGGCATAAAGCAGGGCAAGCTCTGGTTGTTTTTTTTGCGGGCGAAGAAAGAAATTGAAAAAGTTTGACTGGTACGCATGGTTTGATCGTATTAAATGGAACAATTATTAAGGGTACGAAGTCAAACCACCAATACGCAATATGGAGCATCGGTTAATTTAAAAATACAAAAAATTAGCTCACGATTAACTCACAAATTAACAGTGAACTCAAGATAAACACACATCAAATTTAACATTGTTTGTTAAATTTTGAGTACAAAAGAAAAGGCTAACTATATGAAAACCATATAATTAGCCTTTAACTATGTTAAAATATTAACTGTTATAGTCGGGACGACAGGATTTGAACCTGCGACCACACGGCCCCCAGCCGTGCATGCTACCGGACTGCACCACGTCCCGATTATTGATAGTGCTGCAAATTAACCAGCTTATTT
>JAENXB010000375.1 GCA_016649785.1 Flavobacteriaceae bacterium | reverse complement strand
TCCGATTTTGTAAATTGTGGTTGCATAAGTTTCGATTTTATAGGTTATTATAAGCGGTTAACTTTTAATTCTTCTATAAATATCTGAAACTTATGCTTTTATAGGAAATTTTTCCATTATACAAACATAGGACCTGCGGGAGATAAAAAGCTTGTTCAGTCCTTTTTAAATCTAGAATGCTGATTGATATTCATTATTCAAAAAATTGAATACCGGGTTTTTCTATAGTTTTAACCTGCTAATGCTCAATCCGTCCCTTATTGGGAGCATAATGGTTTCAAGTCTGCTGTCTGCTGCTACCAGCCTATTGTATTTTACCAAAGCGCGGGTAGATTCATCATCTTCCTGTGTTTTCTCAACCACCTTTCCACTCCACAACACATTATCGGTCAGAATAATTCCACCTGGATTTAATTTGTTTATGATCAGCTCAAAATAAGCAGGGTAATTGGGTTTATCGGCATCTATAAACACCAGGTCAAATTTTAAATCCAGGGTTGGGATAATGTTTAAGGCATTGCCCAAATGTTGATGGATCTGATCCTTAAAAATAGATAGGTCAAAATATTTTTTCTGAAAGTCCCTGAGTTCCTCATTAATATCTATGGTGTGCAAAACTCCATCTTTTTGTAATCCTTCCGCAAGACATAACGCGGAATATCCGGTATAAGTCCCCAACTCTAAGATAGTTTTTGGCCCTGCAATTTTAGAAATCATACTCAGCAACCTGCCTTGATAATGCCCGCTTAGCATTCGCGGTTGCAATACTTTTTGGTGCGTTTCCCTGGCGAGCCGGGAGAGTAACTCCGGTTCTGGCTGGGTATGATTTATTGTGTATTTTTCTATGGCTTTCGGAATAAAATTCATTTGCTATCTCAATTTTGGTCAAATTTAAGGAACTCTTTATTTTTAGCAATATTTTTATTTTATAAAAGCTGGGTCAGCCCTTTTTGAACCTGAAATTAAATGGTATTTTTACGGCAAACCAGATAATATGGAGTTCAAAAACACCAGGGAATTCGCAAGATCCTTAGATAAAACTGATTCTTTAGCCAGATATAAAAATGAATTTTATTTTCCGAGAGTCAATGGTAAAGATGTGATTTATTTTACCGGGAATTCCCTCGGATTACAACCCAAATCGGCTAAAAAATATGTAGATGAAGTCATGAAAGATTGGGCAGAACTCGCTGTTGAAGGTCATTTTTATGCAGAAAAGCCATGGTGGGATTATCACGAACGTTTTTCAGAAAAATTGGAAAAACTGGTGGGAGCCAAGGGGCATGAAATTACCGTTATGAATACTCTTACCGTAAACCTGCATTTACTTATGGTCTCCTTTTACAGGCCTGTCGGGAAACGTGTTAAAATAATATGCGAAGAGAAGGCTTTTCCCAGCGATCAATATATGATTTCAAGTCAGGTGAGGTTTCACGGTTTGATCCCCGGGGAGACGATAATTGAAGTTATAAAGCG
>JAENXB010000357.1 GCA_016649785.1 Flavobacteriaceae bacterium | reverse complement strand
TTGCCATTGGGGAATATGCGGAAGGGGTTGCCGTGATGTTGTTTTATTCCATTGGGGAACTCTTTCAGGATGCCGCTGTAAGCCGTGCAAGAAGCAATATTAAAGCCTTATTGGATGTTCGTCCAAATATTGCTTCGGTTTGGAGGAAAAACGAATTTAAAACCGTTCATCCGGAAGAAGTTGAGGTAGGAGAAAAAATACAGGTTAAGGTTGGGGAGAAAATTCCGCTTGACGGAAAACTTATTTCTGAAAAAGCCAGGTTAAACACTTCAGCATTAACCGGTGAGAGCAAACCAAAGCATATCAAAAAAGGAGAAATTGTATTAAGCGGTTCCATAAATCAGGAAGCTGTTATAGAAATTGAGACGACTAAGATCTTTAGTGAAAGTTCGGTTTCCAGGATTATAGAACTGGTGCAAAATGCGAGTTCCCGTAAATCCAAAACCGAATTGTTTATCCGAAAATTTGCTAAAGTTTACACTCCAATTGTGGTTTTTTCGGCAATAGCGCTCACTTTTTTACCTTACTTTTTTGTAGAGAATTATGTATTTGAGGACTGGTTATATCGCGCCCTGATATTTCTGGTGATTTCCTGTCCATGCGCATTGGTAGTTTCCATTCCTCTGGGATATTTTGGGGGCTTGGGAGCCGCTTCAAAAAACGGAATCCTGTTTAAAGGTGCTTCCTATTTAGACGAGATTACCAAAATCAATACCCTGGTTATGGATAAAACCGGAACCATGACAAAAGGCGTTTTTAAAGTGATGGAAGTTGTTACTGACCAAATTGATAAAACCGAATTTTTGAAGTATTTGGTGTCCCTGGAACAAAAATCGACCCATCCCATTGCAACGGCAATCGTTGAATATGCTTCCTTAAATGATGTTTTTAGGGTTGATAAAACCGAAGAGATTTCGGGAAAGGGATTGGCCGGAATTGTAAACGGGAAGCAGGTATTAGTTGGAAATTCAGGGCTGATGGATCAGTATAAGGTGAAATTTCCGAAAGAAATAAGTGAAATTGTAGATTCCATAGTTATAGTTGCAGTTGATAATGAGTATAAAGGCTATGTGACTATTGCCGATGAATTAAAAGAAAACGCCAGGAAAACTGTCGATCAACTAAAAAAAATGGGGATAACACAAATTATCATGCTCTCCGGGGATAATGAATCCATTACACAAAAAGTCGCCCGGGATTTGGGAATAAGCAATGCAAAAGGGGATTTGTTGCCCGAGGACAAATTAAATGAAGTTGAGAAATTAAAAAAAGATCTCGGTAAAAAAGTTGCTTTTGTGGGCGATGGGATTAATGATGCGCCGGTATTGGCGTTAAGCGATGTTGGGATTGCTATGGGCGCGATGGGAAGTGATGTTGCCATAGAAACCGCAGATGTTGTCTTACAATCTGAGGAACCTTCAAAAATAATTCAGGGTATCCTTATTGGGAGATCTACCCGTAATATTGTCTGGCAAAACATCGTTCTTGCACTTGGGGTTAAAGTTGCGGTTTTAATTTTGGGTGCCTGGGGCCTTGCAACTTTATGGGGCGCCGTTTTTGCCGATGTTGGAGTTGCTTTTCTGGCTATCCTAAATGCCATCCGTTTACAGAAAATGAAATGGGATTAATATAGATAGATATTAACAATTTAGCTTGTTTATATGAATCGGTGTAACAAAAATTCCTGAACGAATGCGTTCCTACTTTTAATCCTTCTTTAAGAAAATTTTATATTAAAAAAGCGATATTTGTTTTAACCTTTTATAATTT
>JAENXB010000414.1 GCA_016649785.1 Flavobacteriaceae bacterium | reverse complement strand
GTATTCAGAGTGACCAAAATCTTAAATCGTTTTGAAAATCGCATCCAAATAACAGGAGCGGTATTTAGACCTGATATCTATTCTTTTTATGAAGGAATGAGAATTTCGGCATTGATTGCAAAGGCTGATGGATTAAAAGAAGATGCCTACAGTACCAGGGCGACCATCATTCGGTTTAAAGACGATTTAACGACGGAAGTGGTCAATGTGAATTTGGCCAAGGCCTTACAGGGCGACCCTGAAGCTGATGTTGTTTTGAAAAGGGAAGATGTGGTAACAGTCTATTCTATTTTGGATTTTGCGGAGGAATACAACATAACAATCGACGGAGAAATCAACAAGCCCGGAACTTATGTTTATTATGAAAACCTGACCCTAAATGATTTATTGGTACAGGCTGGCGGATTATCAGGTTCGGCATCCAAAAAAGTTGAGATTGCGCGTATGATTATGTCGGATGAAATAGACAATAACAATCCAAATAGGGCACAATTGATCAATCTGGAAATTACCTCAGAAAACAATGAGCAACTGAAAAATTTTGAACTACGACCTTTTGATGTCGTAAATATCCGCAGAATGGCCGTATACGAGCAGCCTAAAATGGTGACTGTAAGCGGTGCCGTAAACTATGCCGGAAAATACGTATTGGCCGATAAAAAAGAAAAAATATATGACGTTGTCCTGCGAGCGGGCGGATTAACCGCTGTGGCTGATGTGGAAGGGGTAAAAATAAAGCGCCCAATTAAATCCAGGCAAATAGAAGATTTAGAAAATGTGAATTTGAATTTGGGTAAAAATGACAGTATCCAGAACAAACTTGTCGGAAATTTGAGAGAGAGTAAATTTGCCACAATTCCGGTGGATTGGGAGGCCATTTTAAAAAATCAGAAAAGCATCACAAATGTGACCATGTTTCCGGGAGATGAAATTGTAGTGGCCACTTTCAATGAAGGCGTAAAAGTTACGGGGAATGTAATTCTTATTTCAGAGATTCCATACAACAGTGGCAAAGGTTTTAATTATTATTTGAATGCTGTTGGAGGGATTGATGCGAAAGGCTGGAAGAAAAAAGCCTATATCATTTATCCAAACGGTAAAGCCGATGTGTCCAATTC
>JAENXB010000169.1 GCA_016649785.1 Flavobacteriaceae bacterium | reverse complement strand
TTCAGAAAAAACAAACGTATTTTCTGAAATGGTCAATCACCAAATTATGCGCGATACGCATTACCCAAGGAAGAAATTTACCTTCTTCGTTATATTTTCCCTTTTTAAGGGTATTTATAACTTTGATAAAAGTATCCTGAAAGATGTCTTCCGCAACATCTTTATCAAAAACTTTAGAGTAAATAAAACTGTAAATCCGGTGTTGGTGTCTGGTGACTAATACTGAAAGAGATTTTTCACTTCCCTGAAGATACGCACGTACCAAGGTGGCGTCAGTTGCCTGTTCGTTTTTCATAATAGTTACTTTGTTTTCAGGTATTTAGAAAATACCCGGTGGTTAGTTTAAAAGCTAAAAAGTAACTTCATGTAATAGGCAATAGATTTTTGGTTCGTTCGTTGCCCAAATATAACAACATATTTTTAACTTAAACAAAACTTAGGATAAATTTTTAACATATTTTCCGAAATTTGTTTGCTTTCTACACTGCAGGTTATTGATTACCTTTGCATCCTGTTTTTAAAACAATGTCATGGATGTAGATCTTTCAAGCATAAACCCAAAGGAAAATATAATAATTAAGGGTGCAAAACTTCACAATTTAAAAAATATTGACGTGGTAATCCCGCGAAATAAATTGGTGGTTATAACCGGACTTTCCGGATCGGGAAAATCAAGTTTGGCTTTTGATACACTTTATGCCGAAGGTCAGCGCCGTTATGTGGAAAGTTTATCTTCCTATGCCCGGCAATTTTTAGGTCGTTTAAACAAACCTAAAGTCGATTATATAAAAGGGATTTCTCCGGCCATTGCCATTGAACAAAAAGTTAATTCCACCAATCCGCGTTCCACCGTTGGTACTTCCACTGAAATTTATGATTACCTGAAATTGCTTTTTGCAAGAATTGGAAAAACCTACTCCCCCGTTTCAGGAAATGAAGTTAAAAAGGATACGGTGAGCGATGTGATCTCCTTCGTTAAAACTTTTGCTGAAGGAGAAAAACTGCTGTTGCTGGCACCAATTTATATAGAAAAAGGCCGCAATCTTGAAGAAAAGTTGAAAGTGTTATTGCAACAAGGATATAGCAGGATCATGGTAAAAGATAAGGTGATGAGAATTGATGAAACCGATCTTGCAAAATTAAAATTGAAGGAGGTTTCCCTGGTCGTGGACCGGATAGTGACAAAAGACGATGAAGATTTTTATAATCGTTTAGCCGATGCCTCCCAAACTGCATTTTTTGAAGGAAAAGGAGAATTGTATATAGAAAGTCTTTCAGATAATAAATTGAGGCAGTTCAGCAATAAATTTGAACTGGACGGCATTAGTTTTTTAGAACCAAACGTGCACCTTTTTAGTTTTAACAATCCTTATGGAGCCTGTCCCAAATGTGAAGGATACGGAGATGTAATAGGAATAGACCAGGATTTGGTAATTCCCAACACCGGGCTTTCGGTTTATGAAAATGCTATTTTTCCCTGGCGTGGCGACAGTATGAGCTGGTACCGGGATCAATTGGTCAACAATTCGCATAAATTCGATTTTCCCATTCACAAACCTTATTTTGAACTTACCGAAGCCCAAAAGGAATTGATCTGGACCGGAAATGAATATTTTGAAGGTCTAAACCGGTTCTTTGAATTCCTGGAATCAAAAGCTTATAAGATCCAAAACCGGGTTATGCTTTCCCGATATCGCGGGAAAACAAAATGTTCCCTGTGTAAAGGAAAACGCCTGCGGCAGGAAGCCAATTATATAAAAATTGGCGGAGCCACCATTACAGATTTGGTTGAAAAACCTTTAGATAAGATCCGTGTATTTTTTAAGGAGTTACAGTTAAATGAATACGATGCCCAAATCGCAAAACGTCTGTTAACCGAAATCAAGAATAGATTGCAGTTTCTATCAAATGTTGGCTTGGATTATCTCACACTTAACAGGAAATCCAACAGCTTATCCGGTGGGGAATCCCAACGCATTAATTTGGCAACTTCTCTTGGAAGTAGTTTAGTGGGTTCCATGTATATTTTGGATGAGCCATCCATTGGCTTGCATCCAAGAGATACTAAAAAACTGATTGAAGTATTAAAAAATCTGCGGGATCTTGGAAATACTGTAATTGTAGTGGAACACGATGAAGATATTATGAAAGCCGCCGATGAAATTATTGATATTGGGCCAGAAGCCGGGATTCACGGTGGTGAAGTAGTTGCTGTTGGAAACTTTAAACAGATCCTGAAATCCAATTCTTTAACCGCTAAATATTTGAATAATACTATGCGCATTGAAGTCCCCAAAAAGCGCAGGATTTCAAACCAGTATGTCCAGATCTTCGGCGCGAGGGAAAACAACCTTAAAAATATAGATGTGAAATTTCCGTTGGGGGTTTTTACAGCGGTTACAGGAGTTTCTGGAAGCGGAAAAAGCACCCTGGTCAAAAAAATATTATATCCGGCGCTGTTAAAAGAAATTGGAGGCTACGGAGAAAAAGCAGGACAATTTACCAAGTTAGAAGGGAATTTCAAGAATACCGCCTCATTAGAATTTGTAGATCAAAATCCAATTGGACGTTCTTCAAGATCCAATCCCGTGACTTATATCAAGGCTTACGACGATATAAGAAATCTATTCGCCAATCAAAAATTGTCCGATATCCGTGGTTACAAGCCTAAGCATTTCTCTTTTAACGTTGATGGTGGAAGATGTGAAACCTGTAAAGGTGAAGGCGAAGTGACCATCGAGATGCAGTTTATGGCCGATGTGCATCTGGAATGTGAAACCTGTAACGGAAAACGCTTTAAAAAAGAGGTGCTTGAGGTTAAGTTTGCCGAAAAAAATATCGACGATATTCTCAAAATGACAATAGACGAAGCCGTTGAATTTTTTAAGTATAATGGAGAAAAAAAGATCACCAACAAACTGAAACCATTGCAGGACGTTGGATTAGGCTATGTACAGTTGGGACAAAGCTCTTCCACACTTTCCGGAGGGGAAGCGCAGCGTATAAAACTGGCTTCCTTTCTGGTTAAGGGAATTACAAAAGACAAGGTTTTATTCATTTTTGACGAACCAACCACCGGACTTCATTTTCACGATATTCAAAAATTGCTGAAGTCATTTAATGCTTTAATTGAAAAAGGACATTCGGTAATTGTGATAGAACACAATATGGAATTGGTGAAATGTGCCGATCATATAATAGACCTTGGGCTTGAGGGCGGAGAAAACGGAGGTTATTTAATTGCAGAAGGGACTCCTGAGGAAGTCGCGAAAAATAAGAAGTCTTATACAGCACCGTTTTTGAAGGAAAAATTGATGTAAAAACCCATCCCGAATAAACGTTTCATATTGATATACAATGAGTTAATATAATTTAAGGGGGATTTTTCTCGCTGCACTGTTTTTTTCTATTTTAAACAATTCAGCACTTATTTAAAAAATGATTATATTAGCTAAATGAGGATTAAGGAGTGCATACAGGAAAAATTGGCTGACTTTACCACAATATGCAGATTGTATAATGTGAAGAATTTATATGCCTTTGGTTCCTCTACAACCGACTTATTTGACGAAAATTCGAGTGACATAGATCTACTTATAGAAGTTGACGAAAATGATCCTTTAGAACGCGGAGAAAAACTTTTAGCTATTTGGGATGAATTGGAAGAATTTTTTCATAGAAAAGTGGACCTTCTTACCATGTCTTCCATTAAAAATCCAATCTTAAGAAAAAATATTGATGCTACAAAAATTTTAATCTATGACGGAAAAAGGCAAAAAGTATCTCTTTGATATACTTATAGCTATTGACTTGATTGAAAATTTTATAGCTGACACTCCCGATTTCAATTTATACGAAAACGATTTAAAAACTCAAAGCGCGGTAGAAAGACAGTTAGCAATAATTGGAGAAGCATTGAGTAATCTCAAAAAATCAGACCAGGATTTATCAATTAAAAATGAGTATCAAATTATTGGCTTTAGAAACCGATTAATTCACGCTTATGACAAAATTGATAATGCTATAGTTTGGGTAATTATAAAAAGACATCTATCCAAATTAAAAATGGAAATTGAATATCTATTTCAATTAAAAAAATCAATTCCAAAAACTCCTTAACCTAATAAAGGACCGTTTTAATAAAAAGAAAGAATAGTCTTTAATATTATTTCATTAAGTTGAAAATCATTAGCTATAATATCCACATCTTAGGTTCTTATAAAGTACTAAGACTTAATTCTATTTAGAATAGAAGTGATTTCAGGTTTTGGCACGTAGTTTGCTTTTAAATAGAAGTCCTTAACCTACTAAAATCAATTCAGTTAAGTACAAAAAAAACGCACCTCATGAAAAACCTGACATATATAGTTGCCTTGTTCTTTATTGGATGGTCTGCTTCAGCAAATTCAGATAAAACTACCAACTTCTCCCCTTATAATTATGGAGAAGCCTTTATTTTTGTGGAAGGAGATGTTGAATTTGCGGTTTACCCAAATGGGGAATTCGATTTTTATTACAATCCTCAATTTGCCGGACATTCCGGTAATTATATTAGTTCCCCTAGAGAAAACATCAGCTATAATGCAGGATATAACTACGATCTCTATGTCCAATATGACGATTACGGCGCTGTTATTCAAATAGAAGATGTTCCTGTTTATTACGATTATTACGGAAGGATTATCCAGGCCGGGAATGTTTATATAAATTATAACAGTCACGGTAACATTGTGAGAGTGGGCAATATGCACGTTCGTTACAATAGGTTCAATCAACCTATTAGGTACATCGGTTCCATAAATCAATATAATTCACACTATGTTTACCAAACCTGGCACCAATATTATATGAGGCCACACCAGGATTACCGCGTGGTGTATTACCAACCTTACAGAGCTTATTATGAGCCTTCCAGGATCAATTATATTCAATATTCGAACTATTATCAGGACAATAACAATTATATAAATAAAAATAATTTTTACCGTCCCGGCCAGCAAGTTGTAACTTACAACCAAGGCAGAAGGACAACATCTGAAAGAGATCTTGAAACTACTTTAAGATCTTCTCAAAATGTAACAAGAAATACAAGTTCCACTGCTGAAGTTGAAAATACAGCAATTCGGAGCAACGCTGCGGTAACAAGAAGGACTGAAAACATTTCCGGTTCAAACAGAGCTCGTTCTGAAAAGGAAATTTCCAATATTGAAAATCATCGCGCTGCGGTAAATGCCCAAAGAGGACGAACAACAGAATCTATAAAAGAAAACAGAGTTCCTTCAGAAGTTCAGAATGTGAACAGAAGAAGTACAACTACACCTACCAAATCATCAGATTATCCGGTACAAGCGAGGAGTGAACAACGCGGAAACAGCACAGCAAATCGGGCCAGGGTTGAACAAAGGCAAAAAACGGTGAGCCGCACTTCGGTTCCGGAAAGAAAAACAAGTGTACAACACACTCAAAACGATACAAACGGGTCTAATGTAAGGGCTCAAAGTAATTCATCAAGAACAAATCCAGTTAGGGCTACTTCACGCTCAACCAGAAGTGAAGAAAGAAGTTCAAGAGATAGAAGATAATAATTAGTTTTTTTGGTTGGTTAGTTGGGAAATCCCCGAGGATAAGTTTGAAAAAACGCCTTGGGGATTTTCTTTTTTATTTATCCCTACTTCCCTCTGTTCAGATATTTTGAAACCTGAATATTGATATCTTCAGAAAAATTAAACTTTAAGGCTACAAAAATGTACACTATAGTTACTAATATAGATTTCAGCGTGATGTTAATAAGAGGATGGAAAGGGAATTCCCAAAAATAAAACCCAATTGTCAGCACTGCAGAAAACAGCAAAATATAAACGGTTTTTATAGAAAAAGGCTGCATTTTAAATTTACTTAAAACGATAAAGATCTTGGAAGTGTTGTAGATAGCAAAAGCCAAAAAGGTAGCAACCGCGGCTCCCATGATCCCAAATTCAGGAATAAGAATGATATTAAACACAAAAGCCAGGATCGCTAAAACCACTCCAAAGATCAAAACCAACCTGTAATAATCTGAATTAAACAAAATGCTGTTATTGTTGCCGAGCATATTATCATACAACTTCACCAGGGATATCAATAGCACAATTGAGGTGCTTATTTGATATTCTTCGGGAATAAGTGCATATAACTGATTGATATTTACAATAATCAGAATAAAAATAATGGCGCTTATCACCAAAAGGCTCAGGGAACTCCGCTTATAAAGATCGGCAAGGGCAACTTTGTCCTTTGCATTTAACAGGCTTGCTGTAAGCGGATGCATAATTTGATGCATTGCCTTTTGAGGAACTGAGATTACCGTTGCTATATAAACCGCAATACCATAAACTGCGACATTTTCTATCGGCAAATAATGTTCTATCATTACCTTATCCAAATCCAATAAGATCATCGCAACAGACCCCGCGATTAAGATAAGTACCGAATATTTTAAAAT
>JAENXB010000301.1 GCA_016649785.1 Flavobacteriaceae bacterium | reverse complement strand
AGAAAGCACTAGGGAATTCAAGAACAGTGAAAAGCCCACAGAAAGCGCCACACGATACTATATATCAAGCTTAAAGGCAAAGGCCGGGGATTTTCAAACAGCAATTCGGTCGCATTGGGCCATAGAAAACAAACTGCATTGGACTTTGGATGTGGTATTTGGCGAAGACGCCTCTCGCAAAAGAACAGGAAACTCAGCACAAAATTTTTCAATCCTCAACAAAATTGCCCTAAACCTGCTCAAGAACGAAAAAACCGAAAAGCAAGGGGTAAAGGGGAAAAGGCTAAGGGCAGCCTGGGACAATGATTACATGCTGAAAGTGCTAAAATTATGATGCGTTTGCCCTGTCCATCTACTTTAATATTTATTTTGTCATTTTTAAATGTCGTATCTATGTAGATTTGGTTTTGTTTATAATGTTTTTTATCATTGAATAATTGGTTCTTAAATTCTTGGTTTACCAAATTTTTTGAGAAGTAATTCTGTTTTTGAATTTCCCTTAGTTCATTAATAACAATTTCAAAATCTGATTTTGAGGATTGAAAGTTTTGACCTTTTAAGTAGGCTTTATAATTGCAGTGAATTAATGCTGTTGGTATTTCGTTGTTGATAACCATTGGTGATATTCATTGTTAGGGAAGAATGACTCTTTTGGTTTTTCAAAATATTGACTAGTGTGTTGGGCAAAAGTAAATCTGCCATTTGTGCATTTGGCTAAAATTGATTCTAAAAAATGAGCACTGAGAAAAAATAAAAATACAGAAGTCTTGGATTGGATGTCGGTTTTCTAAATGATTAGTTTGTCTCGTTGCGTTTTTATGTCTTGCGATGTCGTTCATTTATGCGATGTCGTCTTTTTAGGCTTGCAGGTAACATGTTTATATCAACCATGTCGTTTATATCCTATTCCTGATATATCGCTTTTAAACGGCATGTCGTTTTATTCACTCTCTAATATACCTAATTCAAACAGAGTAACAAAGGGACCTATTAAAGTTTTGTGGTTTATACCCAAATTATAGGTGTAAACTTCGATAGTTTTTATGCTGCTGTGACCAGAATATCCATGAAAGGAAAAATTGTGAACATCTATTGTCCAGATTCTTTATCCGCCCTGTTTTAATTTATATTTTTGGCTCCCTAAAAAAAATATTATGAGCGTAACTTGGTATGAATGTAAGGTGAAATACAAAAAAACACACGAAACAGGAGAGCAAAAAGTGACTACAGATACTTACTTGTTGGATGCGGTATCTTATACAGAAGCAGAAGCAAGGATTAGCGAAGAGATGAAGGCTTATACAAATGAGGATTTCAGGATCATGAATATAAAAGTAGCCAACTTCTCAGAGGTTCAGCCATTCGAAAATTCCGATCGCTGGTTCAAGTCAAAGGTCTCTTTAACTGCGCTTGATGAGGAGAGCGGGAAGGAAAAAAAAACCAATATCTATATGCTGGTGCAGGCCAATAATGTAAAAGAGGCTTTTGAGAATACCACGAAGGCTATGGAAAATACCATGGGAGATTACTCTATCCCTGCTATTACAGAATCTCCTATTTTAGACGTATTTCCTTATTTTTCAGGGGAAGAAGACCAATTAGAGAAAACTGAAGTCCCGGAAACGGCTGAAACTGCAGAACTGGAAAATTAGGACAATTTGAAACTGTGCGAATTTTGATCACTTCGATCAGTACCGGTTTTTGAACCGGACCCCTTTTATTAAAACACCTCCTGATCCAGGAGGTGTTTTTTATTTTTATACAGCACTTTTCGAAGTCAGGGGACTTCAGGATGCTCATTTCATGTAAAAACGGGGAAGAAAAAAAAACGAAAAGCAGCTTTACGAAAATGAAAAGTTAGGTATATTCGCAAAAAAAAAGTATGAAAACCAATCTCCTTGCACTACTCTTCATTTTCTTTATTTCCTGCGGTGATGATAATCAACCAGTAGACTATGTAAGTCTTAACGATGAAGAAATTCAGAATTATTTGGTAGAAAATGATCTTCAGGCAGAGAAAAGTACATCAGGATTGTATTATATCATTGATAGTGAAGGTACAGGGGTGCAACCAACAACAACAGATCAGGTTCGTGTAGCGTATAAAGGATACTTTACCAATGCTAATGTTTTCGATCAAAGTCCTTCAGAAGGCATTTCTTTTAATTTACAGCAAGTAATCAGCGGATGGACAGAAGGAATCACTTATTTTAAAGAAGGTGGAAGCGGTATGCTTCTCGTACCTTCTCACCTTGGTTATGGTTCTCAAGATTACAGCGGTATACCTGGAGGCTCTGTTTTAATTTTTGAGATTGATCTTATCCAAGTCAATGGAGGTGCCAATTAATTTTGTGCTTTTTTATTAAAGGACCAGTAGGCTGTCAGCGACAAATCGAACTACTGCTGCGCAAAGTTTAACTTCATCGAATCTTCGATTTCATGACTTTGAGCTATCCAGCACGTGTTGAAAACCCGGCACTCCCCCAACGTTTAACCCACATTGCAGCCCAAATGTTAAAAATCGATATAAAAGTGTTAAAAAAAGGGTGGTTTTAGGGGTAGATTGGGGGAAAAAGCGTTGAAACGCCCTGTTTTCGTTACGTTTTGATTTGTAGTACACAGGGGGGTGT
>JAENXB010000021.1 GCA_016649785.1 Flavobacteriaceae bacterium | reverse complement strand
CTTGGGGTAGTGGTACCCATTGGGTATTTGCTGCATTTGTCACCTTAATTGGAGCTGTTATAATTAATAAATTTGAACCCTGGCAGGTTTTTTCTTTTTTCAGTATTTTAATGATTTTTCAGTTAATTTTTGTTCTTAAAATGATGCCTGAAACGAAGGGGAAATCCCTGGAGGAGATAGAGAAGGAGCTTGTAACTTTTGATCATAGAAATCAGAGGTTATCGGAAAATTTGAATAAATAGGGGTTAGCGCTATTTTTTTGCATATCTTATTTATAGCATTGAGCAAAATATGTAGGAAGAGGAAATTTAATAAAGGTGCTTCCACCGGTAAGGAAAGAATTTATAAATAATAACCTAAATAAATTTCAAATCAGCCTCAATATTTTTTATTAGAACTTATGTAACTTCTATGTTGTAATCCAAATTTTATCTTACTTTATTTGTCTATAAAAAAGTTAAATTATTGATTAGTAATAAGTTAATTATTTTTTATTTTTAAAAAAGACCCATGATGATGCTTATAGCTTGTTGAATTGGAAATAACTTTGAGGACGAAGTCCGTTAATAAAGTTGTTCCACTTCAACAATGCTACTTAAAACCATAGGGTTTTAAAGAGGATCCTCGATCCGTAAATAAGAACTATAAAATCAACCTTCTATCAACGAACAATATAAATAAAGTCGCATTTCCCGAATTAAATTTTTATAGGTAAAAGCCGCAGACTATTCAAAACGAACTACCGGTAAACTGGTGTCGCAAGTTACAAAGAGCGATCTTTTAATGATTATATTGATTTTTATAGTTTCTTTATTCAACAACTGCTTTAACATAGGGTATTTGATTTTTTAGAACGTACCGTATCCTGTTTATCATCTTTTTTGATATTCTTATAATAGCTTTCGTTGGTTTCATCCTTACAATGAGTTTTTGATATGCCAACATCAAAGCAGGGTCATTTCGTATAGCAACCCAGGAACTTTCCACTATCATGCTCCTCAAGACTTTATTTTGTCTTTTGGTAATGTGGCCCACCGAGTCGAGTTCTCCCGATGAATTTGTCATGGGGACCAATCCTATATAGGAACATAAGCTATCCAAATTTTTGAACCTGGAGATATCGTCTATCTCTGTTAAAAGGGTCATTGCCGTTATCAACCCTATACCTGGAATGCTGATAAGCAACGCTACATTGTTTTTATATTTTTCCTCTTGGGACAAAGCTTTTGTGCTTTTTAATGTTTGGTATTGTTGGACCCTTAAAAAAAGTACGAGCTCAATAATAGCGTCAAGGGTAAATTTTGAACTGGTTGTGGGCAAATCCAATTCTTTCAACCAAGTGGTAAAACCTTTTGACCACTGGGTCTTATTGGCAAATTGTTTGGGTATTGTAATACCGTGATAGTATAAAAATGATTTTACCCTACACTTGTTCCTTGCTATTTCTTTTGTAATGGTCTTGCGGAACCTTATCATCGCTCTATCTCCATCCAATTCAATTCCAGGAACATAGATGCCCTCTAATTTGCTTGCAGCAAGCTGTTCCGCTATTTTACGGCTATCCCTGGCATCTTCTTTTTGCTTGCGCTCCTTGTCTGTAGTTGGTATGTCCGCTGGGTTCACCACTATATTTTTTATTCCTAAGCCCGTTAATTCCCGGTGGGCTTTGAAACCGTTAAAGCTGGCCTCATAAGCAGAATAATAGTTGGCCCCCGGAAAATTCTTATTCAAATACTTTGACAGGACACCAGCGTTTGGATCTTGTGAAAATGTCTTGAAGAAAGTGTTCCCTACCAGAATGGTAGATTTCCAATTCTTTAAATGGGTGTCCAATCCAATATAAATATTCTCTCCAGTAAAATCTAATTTTTTGATGGTACGTTCCATATCTTGAGTCTTTTAAGTTTTGAACAGGTAAGTTAGAAACTGTTCTTGACTTATAGACTACAAACATAAGGGCTAATCAGTCTGTGGTTTGAAGATCAAATTTAGTATAAGAGCCAAGGCTTCCGGCACATTTAATCCGTTTTTGATTGTTGTGTCTATTACAGAACGTATTATGGCAAAGTTCTGTGCTGCTTGTTCTGCAGGATTGACAAACCTGGAGTGCTGCCTTATACCTTTATGCCGCTATGTGTGTTGAAGAAAAAAAGTACGCCCTATTTTGAGGACATGAGGAAATCCTCCCTTTAATAGGGATCAGTATCCGATGTAAAAGTTTTGTCTTCCCATACCAATACTTTAGGCCTTTTTCGATCTTTTTAGAGCATCCAGTAATTCAGTCATATCTACAACACCGTACGTAGAAGAATAATCTGATACGGCATAGGGTAGAATAAGATTGTTGTTATGAATAAGCGATCCGCAGGAATAAACTACATTGGGTACATAGCCTTCCCTTTCATGTTCCATTGGTGTGAGCAGTGGTTCTTCAAGACGGCCTATTTCTTTTGAAGGGTCATCCAGATCAAACAAGGAAGCACCAATGCAATAACGGCGCATGGTTCCAACTCCATGAGTGATGATTAACCAACCTTCTTCCGTCCATATAGGGGATCCGCAATTCCCTATCTGGGTAAATTCCCAGGGATATTTAGGTTGTTGGATAATTTCCGGATTATTCCAGAGCGTTGTTCTGTCTGAATACATGATATAATTATTTACACCATCCACCCTTGCAAGCATAGCATATTTTCCTTTAATCTTTCTTGGAAATAACGCCAAATTCTTATCTCTGGCACCATTTCCATGCATTGGCATGACCCTAAACGTATAAAAATCATCTGTAGATATCAGCTTGGGAAGGGTAGTTTTGCTATCAAAAGCTGTATAGATTGCAAATATTTTGACACTGTTGTCATCATCAGTAAATTTTACAAACCTCACATCTTCTATTCCACTCTTTTCAGCATTTGAGATAGGGAAAATCACCCGTTCAGTAAGATCGTAATCTTTGTGGAATTTAATATCGTAGAACGAATCTACAAGCCAGGTCATCTCTTCAAGTGCAATTTGATTATCTGTAGATAAGTCGCTATTATGCAAAACTCTCTCTACTTCATTCTTCAATAAAGAGTATTCAAATTTATCTGGGAGGCCACTCATGATATTTTGCGAATATTTCTCAGGAATATTCATTTCCTTCATCTTTTTACAAAATTGTTCCTTATTGTATAATTTTTTATGAGAGATCACCGGCACATCGATGTTTTCACCAACCCGGCTAATTATTAAGTCATTATTATTGTCCAGGATTGCTCTTCTAAATACCAATGAGGAAACATGGCCTTCTCCGGTAGCCCGAAAGGAAATAATCACTCTCTTTTCCCATGGTTTCAAATAGGTTTGATCTAAATCTTCTATTATCGAAGGATTGAAAATTGCGGCAGATTCTATCGCATATTCACTGGTACAGTATGCTCCTATCAACATTTTACGTTCTAAAGACAAGTCGTCAAAATTAATTTTCATTCCCTCAATGATGTCCTGTATTTTCACCGCATGATTCAAGAAAACCTTTGAGATATTCCGGTGCCGGTTTGCAAATTCCCTTAAGGTTTGTTCCAGGGCCATGTTCACTTTGTCATCTTGAAGGTTGAGGACTCTCATAATGAGTTGCTGGGTCCTTAACTCCCCACTCATAAAAAATCTGGCTATGATCCGACTGGAATCCGGAAGAAATTTGATGTTTTTTCGTGTTACAGAAACTCGCATATAATTAATTTTTTTTAGCACATAAACCTCTTAAAGGTAATAAATATCAATAATATTTTAAGGTATAAATAACTGATATTTATCATCTTATGAAATTATGTTTTCAATTTGTTTCTGGCTTGACGAAGTGTGTTTACAATGCTATTTAGTTTTTCACTATGTCTTTAGAACTTTGGCATGCCAACTATTAATGGCTGCAGGTTTTCAATGTTAACTTGATTTTATTGTATATTTAATAGATATTCTCTGAAATTTTAGTCAGTATTTATGGAACGAACTATAGGATTTAAATATAACCATCAAGGCAACTATAAGTTTCCGCTTGCTTTTCCGAAGCAGAAAGATCTCAAAGAATTATCAGGCCGTGTGATGGCCGCTGATGTTGGAGGTACAAAGACCAATTTATCGCTATATCAAATGGATGATGGAACCCTCCAACCCATAAAACAAAAATCCTATATCACTAAAGATCACTCCTCTTTTCAGGAAATTGTCAAGAAATTTAAAAATGAGGATCTTTTGAAAATAGACAGTATGTGTCTTGGAGTTGCAGGGCCGGTTAATAAAGGCATTGTAAAGGGGACAAATTTTCCCTGGATAATCGATGAAAAAGAGATCCGTAGGGAACTTGGCATTAGGAATGTTGCGATTATAAATGATATGGAAGCCAATGCTTTTGGATTGGGCGCGCTGGAAGAATCCGATTTTGAGGAAATAAGAAAAGGATCGGAAATACCCGGAAATGCCGTCATTATTTCCCCTGGTACAGGACTTGGTGAAGCAGGATTATTTTGGGATGGAAAGGCCTATCATCCATTTGCCACCGAAGGTGGACACTCCGAATTTAGTCCCAGGAATAAATTTGACGCTGATTTATGGCATTTCTTGCATGAAAAATATGGATTGGTAAGCTGGGAAAGAATCATCTCCGGTTCTGGAATATATGACATCTACCAATTCCTTATAAATTCCAGGGGAATAAAAGAACCAACCTGGTTTCAAGAGCGAATTTTACATGAAGATCCGGCGGCCGTTATAAGTACTGCTGCTTTAGAGGGAAATTACCCTATTTGTAAAGAAACCATAGATCTTTTTGTTAGCTACCTGGCCACGGAAGCCAATCAGTTTGCATTAAAAACAAAAGCTACCGGTGGAATTTTTATAGGTGGCGGAATTGTGCCAAAAATTATTAAAACTATTGATAAGGAAATTTTCAACCAAAATTTTATTAAGTCAGACAGAATGGAGCAGCTCCTGGATCTAATGCCGGTTAAAGCGATTCTCAATGAAAAAACCGCAACCTATGGAGCCGCACTTTACGGGGCAATGCTATTATGAGAATTGAAAACAATCCTAATCAGTCCGAAGGAATCCTTCGGAATAGGTCTTTGCTTTTCCGCTAATAAGAACACGTTCCTCTTTTTTTTCACAAAAAAGACTCCCTCCCCGATCTGAAATTTGTTTTGCTTTCATCTCGGTTTTATCCGGTTTTTCACTCCAGTAAGGAATTAGCGAACAATGTGCCGATCCGGTTACCGGATCTTCAAAAACAGAAGCTCCCGGGGTAAAAAATCTGGAAATAAGATCACTCTTCCGGTGCCAAGGTCCAGTTGATCAAAATACAACCTGTTGATCTCTATATTCCGAATATCTTCCTTTAAGGGGTAAACCAAAACAAAATCGCGTGCCTTCAACAATTCAGCAGGTTTTATATTTATGGCTTTTTCCATAAGTTCTGGCAAGGGAGTTGGAAGTGGTTTTCTGGAAGGGAATTTCAGGTTATATCTATCATTTTTTATGAAGACCTCCAAATCGCCACTTTTGGTAGTGAAAACTAAATTTTTTTGATGATAGTCAAGTATGGAATGTAGCGCATGTGCTGTGGCAAGGGTTGCATGGTCACTAAGATCCATTTCGGTTTCAGGCGTGAACCATCTCAAGTGAATTTTTTCACCTGCTTCAACAAAAAAGGCAGTTTCGGCTACCGTATTTTCCCTGGCTATTTTCAGCAATAATGTATCTGGGAGCCATTTCTGAAGAGGGACAACACAAGCGGGATTCCCGGAAAATATTAACAAGAGTTAGTTAAAAAAAAAGAACCTGAAATTCAGGCTCTTTATAAAAATTCAAAAGAAATTCGCTCAGCCAAATGGGGGTTTTTCATCAAAGTCGCAGAACCCTTGTGTTTTGGTCTCTTGGGTGCTGTCTTCATAACAAAAAAAATTAAAATAACCCGTGCAACTCTGCGTCAATTTTGGTTATAATATTTCCTAAATCTTCCGGATTGTCCACAAAATTTATAACATCTACATCAATTATCAACAAATTGCTTTTGTCGTAATTGTGTATCCAGGCCTCATAGCGTTCGTTTAGTCTACTAAGATAATCAATTGAAATTGTATTTTCATATTCCCTTCCCCTTTTATGGATCTGGGAAACAAGGTTTGGAATACTGCTTCTAAGGTAAATTAATAGATCGGGACCCTGAACCACACTTTCCATCAAATCAAATAAGGACCTGTAGTTTTCAAAATCCCGGTTAGCCATAAGTCCCATGGCATGAAGGTTTGGTGCAAAAATATAAGCATCCTCATAAATGGTGCGATCCTGGATAATTTTTTTACCGCTTTCACGAATTTGCAGGATCTGGCGGAAACGGCTATTCAAAAAATAAATTTGAAGATTAAAGGACCATCGCTCCATTTTATTGTAAAAATCTTCCAGATAAGGATTCTCCACAACATCTTCATAGTGAGGTTCCCATTTATAATGTTTTGCCAATAATTTAGTAAGCGTGGTTTTACCCGCACCAATATTTCCTGCAATAGCTACATACATACTTTAATGATTTTTGGCTTGTTATTTTGAGCGAATGAAATTGATTCAATGCCGATAAAGATACAAGTTTTCAGATAAAAAATCCCTGCTGCCTTTTATTTCGGGCATTAAAAAAATGTCGAATTAAATATCTTAACATTCCGGGTTAAAAGTTCTTAAAGTTATATTTTAGTATTCGGTTATGGCTTAAATTTCGTGCGATTTAGATTTTAAATTATGAAATGAGCATAACGGAAACCCGATGCAAAATACCAATGAAGATATGCGAATTACCCCCGATAGTTACCGGGGGGCAATAAAAAACAATAAATATCTATATATGCATAAAATAATTTACCTGTTCAGCTTCTTTCCGATATTGATGGCTTGCAGTAATGATGATCCCGGAGATGTGGTTTTTTCTGCCGATGTTTTAAACGTCCGGGGAACCAGGTTTTCTGAAAGCAACAATAGTTTTGAGGCTACTTATTCCAATTTTATAGAGGCTTTAAATGCTAACCCGGCTATAAGTATTATTGCAGAAGTAGATCACGCCGCAAATGCCCGTGCCGTGGGAAGGGTTTTAAATCCAACTAAAATTGTATTTTTTGCAAATCCAAATCTGGGGACTCCACTGCTGCAAAAAAATCAGTTGGCCGGTTTGGACCTGCCGCAAAAACTCCTGTTTTTTGAAAATAGCGACGCTTTGGTTTTTGCAATGTACAACTCTGTCGCTTATCTGGATTCGCGTTATCAACTTCAGGATACCGCAACTTTAGGGCAGGTTTCCGGGGTACTGGAAACTTTAACCAATTCTGCTACCAATTCGGATGTAAAGCGGGCAGGGATTTTAATTGCTGAATCAGGGGAAGGAATTATCACTATTGAAAGCAACCAGGATTTTGAGCAAACCTATTCCGGTCTAGAAAACGCAGTTTCTTCAGACGAAAATCTCCAAATCTATGTGCAGCTGGACCATCAGGCCAATGCCGCAAGTGTGGGAATGGAACTAAGACCAACAAAGCTGATCCTCTTTGGCAATCCTAATCTGGAAACCCCATTGATGCAAAACTCGCAAACAATTGGATTGGATCTGCCCCTAAAAATGTTAGTCTGGGAAGATCAGGACGGAATTGTGAAAATTTCCTATAACGATCCTCTTTATTTGCAACTAAGGCATGGAATTAACGAAAATGAAAGCCAACTTCAACAAATTGCAACCATCTTAGAGGATCTATCGAAGGCTGCGGCAGGAAATTAAGATAAACCTGAAAAAATATTCAAATTTTAACATACAATGAAAACATAAGTTAATATAATTTTATACTATTGCAGTGTTCAATTTAAGAACATATACTTTTTTAAAAGGAAATGCAAAACAAGGCTAATATATTAAACGTTTTTCCAGAACTTTTTGTTCTGAGGAATGTTAATGTGAATATGCCAAACCGCCCGGTTACTTCACGCCGCCCTTAGGGGTGCTACACTATTTTGGAGTTAGGTGTGTCCAACTCCCCCTTTGAGAAAATCATCATTTTTTTTATCAATTTAATTTAGAGACAACATGCAGGTAGTTATTGCCAACAACTCGCATATTCAATACGCACAAATTATTTGTGACACCATTGAAGAATCTGCAAAACAGCGTGGTACCGGTATTGCCAAGCGTACGCCGGAATATATCATCACCAAAATTCAAAATGGGAATGCCATTATTGCCCTGGACGGCGATAAATTTGCGGGATTTTGCTATATAGAAAATTGGGGACACGGTAAATATGTGGCCAATTCCGGTTTAATTGTAGTTTCAGACTACAGGGGACAGGGACTGGCAACAGCCATTAAGAGTAAAACATTTGAATATAGCAGGGAGAAATTTCCCGAAGCCAAAATCTTTGGGATCACTACCGGATTGGCGGTTATGAAAATAAATTACGATTTAGGCTATGAACCGGTCACTTTTTCTGAACTTACCGATGACCCTGCGTTTTGGACAGGCTGCCAAACCTGCAAAAATTATGATATTTTAACCCGTACTGACAGAAAAATGTGCCTTTGCACCGGAATGCTTTATGATCCGGCGGTAAAAGAAAAGGTCAAATCACACAAACACAAATACAACGGAAAGGTTTTTAAACGACTTAAAAGTATTAAAGAATCCCTTTTCTTAAAAAAAGACAACCAAAAATGAAAAAATTAGTTTTAGCCTACAGCGGAGGATTAGACACTTCCTATTGCACCAAATATTTATCGGCCGAAGAAGCATTTGAAGTCCACGCGGTAAGCGTTAATACAGGCGGGTTTACCAAAAAGGAAATAAAAGAGATCGAAGATAAAGCCTTGCTCCTGGGAGCAGCTTCCTATCATTCTATTGACGCGGTACAGACCTTTTACGATACGGTTGTGAAGTATCTCATCTTTGGAAATGTTTTAAAAAATAATACCTATCCACTTTCCGTAAGTGCCGAAAGAATTGTACAGGCATTGGAAATCGTTAAATACGCAAAAAAAGTTGGGGCAAAATACATCGCACATGGCAGCACCGGCGCGGGAAACGACCAGGTGCGTTTTGATATGATCTTCCAGGTGTTGGCGCCTGAGATCGAGATTATTACCCCTATCAGGGATAAAAAATTGGCAAGACAAGAAGAAATTGAATACTTAAAAACTAAAGGTGTCAATCTCGAATGGGCCAAAGCCAAATACTCTGTCAACAAAGGACTCTGGGGAACCAGCGTGGGCGGGGAAGAAACATTGACTTCCCACCTTCCCTTGCCAGATGATGCTTATCCGAGCAAACTCAAAAATTTGGGAACTCAAAAAGTGAAACTGACTTTTGAAAAAGGAGAGTTGGTAGCAATAGATGGCAAAAGGGAAAAGCCTGTTGATAATATTGAAAAACTCGAAGAAATAGCTTCCCAATATGCCATTGGAAGGGATATTCACGTGGGAGATACCATTATTGGGATCAAAGGCCGGGTGGGGTTTGAAGCCGCCGCGCCGCTCATCATCATCAAAGCCCATCATACCCTTGAAAAACACGTGCTTACCAAATGGCAACTGCACCATAAGGACTATTTGGCCAACTGGTACGGAATGTTGCTTCATGAGGGAAATTATCTGGATGAAGTGATGCGAAACATAGAAGCATTTTTAATAGATTCCCAAAAAAATGTTACGGGAGATGTTTGGGTGAGTTTACATCCGTACAGATTTGCAATTGATGGAATTAAATCCGGGCACGATTTGATGAATGCCGAGTTTGGAACTTATGGTGAGGTCAATAAAGCCTGGACAGCCGATGATGCCAAAGGCTTCATCAAAATTTCATCCAATGCCGCAAAAATTCACCAATCCGTAAACAAAAAATAAAATGATCAAAGTTGGAATTATAGGCGGATCGGGCTACACCGGCGGGGAACTTATCAGGATCTTGCTGAACCACCAAAAAGCCGAAATTGACTTTGTGTATAGCACTACCAAAGCCGGGAAACCGGTAAGCGATGCGCACGAAGATCTGTTAGGGGTCACCGATTTAAAGTTTTCGGGAGAGATTAATCCTGAAGTTGATATGCTTTTTTTATGCCTGGGACATGGAAATTCAACCTCCTTTTTAAGCGAAAATCAATTTTCGGATAAGACAAAGATCATTGATCTAAGCAATGATTTCAGACTTGCGGAAGATTCGAATTTCAAAGAAAAAAAATTCGTTTACGGGTTGCCTGAGTTAAACAGATCAGAGATTAAAAATGCGCAATTCATCGCCAATCCGGGTTGTTTTGCTACCGCGATTCAGCTTGCTTTATTGCCATTAGCCGAAGGGGAAAAACTTATAAATGAAGTTCATATAAATGCCACAACAGGCAGTACCGGAGTAGGCGTGGGATTAAATGATAAAGCGCATTTCAGCTGGAGAAACAACAATATTTCCTGGTATAAACCTTTTATCCATCAGCATTTGGGGGAAATAGGGGAGAGCCTGGAATCCCTTCAGCACAGTAAAACCAACATTTTTCTGCTTCCGCAGCGCGGAAATTTTACCAGGGGGATTTTTTCCACAAGTTATACTAGGTTTGACGGAAGTCTGGACGACGCAAAAAAAATGTACAGCTCCTTTTATGCTGAAGCTCCTTTTACGCAGGTTTCAGAACACGAGATCCATTTAAAACAGGTCGTAAATACTAATCATTGTCACCTTCATTTACATAAACACGACAATATTTTATTGATAACAAGTGCCATTGACAATTTACTCAAAGGTGCCAGCGGACAAGCCATACAAAATATGAATTTGATGTTTGGTTTTGAGGAAACCGAAGGGCTGCAATTAAAAGCGAGTTGTTTTTAATTGTAAAATCAATTCCGAAGAAAAACGGAAAATGCACAAAAACTAAAAAGTATTAAAGATGAAATTAGCCATTATAGGTGCCGGAAATTTAGGAATTGCCATTGCTGAAGGTTTAATAACCACCAACGCGATAACGACCCTTTATTTGACTAAACGAAATCCGGATGCGATCCAAAGTTTCGAAGAATATAAAGGAGTAAAGGTAACTTCAGATAACCGGTTGGCGGTTCAAAATTCAGATATCCTGATCTTTGCGGTCCAGCCAAGTCAGTTTGAAGTTATTTTAAACGATGTAAAAGACTTGCTCAATGATAAACATGTGCTGATCTCCACGATTACCGGTTTTACAATTTCAAGGATGGAAGCAATTATCGGCACCGATCATTATATCATAAGAAGTATGCCCAATACCGCTATTTCCGTAGGGAAATCCATGACCTGTATTTGCAGTAACGAAAAAGGCAAAAAGCGCATCGATCTCGCAAAGGCCATTTTCAATCGTTTGGGCACCAGTATTTCCATTCCGGAAGAAAAAATGCAGGCCGCAACGGTAATTTGCGCAAGTGGCATCGCTTTCTGGATGCGCCTTATTCGCGCTACGACCCAGGGGGCTATTCAATTGGGATTTGACGCAAAAGAAGCCCAGGAAATGGCGATGCAAACCTGTTCCGGCGCTGCGAGTTTGTTGATGGAATCCGGCAATCACCCGGAACAGGAAATTGACAAGGTGACCACGCCCAAAGGTTGTACCATTGAAGGCCTGAACGAAATGGAACACGGGGGATTGAGTTCTTCATTAATTAAAGGAATTGTCGCTTCGTTTGAGAAGATAAACCAGATATCGAAAACTTAGGTAGATTTGAGATGTGAGAATTTAGATAAAGGAACCAACATAGATAGATATGAGATTTGGGAAGTTAGAATTTAGACAAAGGAAATAAGAGAATAGAATAAAGATAATAGAATAAAGAGGAAAAAATATTCGTGCATTCGTGGCTAAACATAGAAACAAGACCGAAGACCGAAGTTTAAAAAAAGGCAAGAAACACAAAAAATATCTGAATTAATCTAATTATTATCAGCGTAAATCTGCAGTCCCGATAGCTCGGGAGCGGGAATTAAAAACTATGTAATATTGAAATATATGTTTAAAATTTGTTGATACTATAAGTAAGTTCATTAAATTTCTCAAATCTCAAATCTCAAATCTCAAATCTCAAATCTCAAATCTCAAATCACAAAAAAATGAAACTATTTGACGTATATCCATTATACAATATAACCCCGATAAATGCTCAAGACGTTTTTGTTACCGATGAAAAAGGACAGGAATATCTGGATCTTTACGGTGGGCATGGGGTGATTTCCATTGGACATACCCACCCGAAATATGTAGAAAAAATCACAGATCAAATACAAAAGATCGGATTTTACTCCAATGCTGTTCAAAATCCGCTGCAGGTGGAACTGGCCGAAAAACTGGGGAAATTGTCCGGTTGTGAAGATTATCAACTGTTTTTGTGCAATTCCGGGGCAGAGGCCAATGAAAATGCCTTAAAACTGGCTTCTTTTGAAACCGGAAAAGCCAGGATAGTCGCTTTTGAAAACGCGTTCCATGGCAGAACATCTGCCGCGGTTGCAGTTACCGATAACGAAAAAATAAATGCTCCCTTAAACAGCCAACATTCGGTTTCCTTTTTACCGTTGAATGATTCGGAAGCATTGGAAATTGAATTGGCAAAAAATGATGTTTGTGCCGTCATTATTGAGCCCATACAGGGCGTGGGCGGTTTGGACCAGGGAACTACCGATTTCTTTAAGGAGGTTGAAAAACTTTGCAGGAAATATAAAGTTATTTTGATTTTGGATGAGGTACAATCCGGTTACGGGAGAAGCGGAAAATTCTTCGCATTTCAACATCATCAAATTGAGCCGGATATTATCACCGTCGCTAAAGGAATGGGAAATGGTTTTCCTATTGGAGGAATTCTGGTTCACCCAAAAATCAAGGCGAAATACGGAATGTTGGGCACTACTTTTGGCGGAAACCATTTGGCTTGCGCGGCGGCAATTTCTGTTTTGGAGGTAATTGAAAATGAAAAGTTGATAGATAATGTGAACGAAGTTTCGGCTTACTTTTTTGAGAAAGCGAAAAGCCTACCGCAGGTAAAGAAAATAAAAGGGCGCGGACTCATGCTCGGACTTGAATTTGATTTTGATGTAGCTGAACTCAGAAAGAAACTCATCTACGAAGAACACATTTTCACCGGAGGTTCCAACAATAAAAATTTGATCAGGATACTTCCGCCTTTGACGGTGAAAAAAGAGCATATTGATCGGTTTTTTGAAGCGTTGATTAGAATTGAGATGTTAGATATGAGAATATAGAGAAAAGAATATAGAGAATAGAGAATAGAGAATAGAAAAGAGACTTAAGAGCCAGGAATCAAGACTATAGAAAAAAGACAAAAGAAAAATATTCGTGCATTCGTGGCTAAAAAAAATGTACCGGGAATCAAGAGAATGGAGTATATAAAGAGAGCATAGAAAAGAGACTTAAGAGTCAGGAATCAAGACTATAGAAAAGAGACAAAAGAAAAATATTCGTGCATTCGTGGCTAAAAAAAATGAAATGGGAATCAAGTTTATGGAAAATAGAAAATAGAAGAATATTCGTGCATCCGTGGCTAAAAACTACAACGTCAAACTTATTACAAAAATGAAACAATTTTTAGATTTAGAAGATATTCCTGATGTTCAAAAACTAATTGAGGAGGCTATTTCTCTGAAGAAAGATCCTTTTGAATACGAACATTTGGGAAAACATAAAACCATTGGAATGCTGTTTTTTAACTCGAGTTTACGCACGCGTTTAAGCACACAAAAAGCGGCGCAAAACCTGGGAATGAAAACTATAGTGATGAATATAAATTCTGAAGGCTGGGCATTGGAGTTTGAAGACGGCAGCATTATGAACACCAACACAGCCGAACACATCAAGGAAGCGGCGGCGGTGGTTTCACAATTTGTGGATATTATCGCGGTACGGGCCTTTCCGGGCTTGACCGATAAAGAAAAAGACGGACAGGAACAAATTCTAAAAAGTTTCCGGAAATACGCTTCGGTTCCGGTTGTAAATATGGAGAGTGCCACTGCCCATCCTTTGCAGGCTTTGACAGATGCCATCACCATCACCGAATTTCAGCAAAAAAAACGACCGAAAGTGGTCTTAAGCTGGGCGCCGCATCCAAAGGCTTTGCCACACGCCGTTCCAAATTCATTCACGAAGATGATGCAGTTGATAGACGTTGATTTTGTGATTACGCATCCAAAAGGCTATGAACTGGATCCGAAAATCACCAAAGAGAGCAAAATTGAATACGATCAGGAAGAGGCTTTAAAAGATGCCGATTTTGTTTATTCGAAAAACTGGAGCAGCTATAAAAATTACGGAAAAGTTGAAAATACCGATCCGAACTGGATGATGACGTTGGAAAAACTGGGAGAAGCCAGGTTTATGCATTGCCTTCCGGTGCGAAGAAATGTGGTGGTGGCAGATAAAGTTTTGGACAGCGAACAGTCCATCGTTATTCAGCAAGCCAATAACAGGACCTCTGCCGCACAGGTGGTGTTGAAACGAATTTTGGAAAACAATTAATTGAAAACCAGTTATGAAGAAGAAATTATTAGTCATAAAAATAGGAGGTTCATTAATTGAAGACGAAAAAATTCTGGATGAATTTCTTTTCGATTTCACGAAACTTGAAGGACTGAAGATCCTTGTTCACGGCGGCGGAAAACTGGCCACGCAACTGGCCGGAAAACTTGGAATTGAAACCAAAATGAACGAAGGCAGAAGAATTACAGATGCCGAAACCATAAAGGTGATCACCATGGTTTACGGAGGATTGGTAAATAAAACCATCGTTGCCAAACTGCAAGCTGACAACTGTAATGCGCTTGGGCTTTCCGGAGCCGACCTGAACAGCATTCAGTCGGTAAAAAGACCTGTTGCAGATATTGATTATGGTTTTGTTGGGGATGTGGAAAAAGTTAATTCCAAAATGATCTCTTTGCTTTTAAACAATGGGATTTCGCCTGTTTTTTGTGCCATTACCCACGATAGAAAAGGGCAGTTGTTAAACACAAATGCCGATACGATTGCTTCAGAAATCGCCATAGCCTTGAGCCAGGATTTTGAAACAGATCTCTATTATTGTTTTGAAAAACAAGGGGTTTTAATGGATGTAAATGATGAAAATTCGGTAATAGAACATATTGACAGTAAAAGCTATCAGCAATTAAAAGAAGAAAAGATCATCGCAGATGGAATGTTGCCAAAACTTCATAATTGTTTTAATGCTTTAGAGAGAAATGTATCAAAAGTGTGCATAGGAAGCATAAAAATGATCAACGGACAAAATCAGAAATACACCACCATAAGCCTTTAAAAATGACTCAGCAGGAACTTACGCACAACGCCATCGAATTACTGAAAAATCTCATTGCCACGCCTTCATTTTCTACTGAAGAACACAAAACTGCCGAACATATTGAAGATTGGTTCAAAACACAAAACATTCCATTTCAACGGGAAAATAACAATATTTGGGCCTTCAACAAGCATTTTCAGGAAGGAAAACCCTTGTTGTTGCTCAATTCTCATCACGACACGGTGAAACCAAATGCGGCATATACAAGGGATCCTTTTTATCCGCATATTGAAGATGGGAAATTGTACGGATTGGGAAGTAATGATGCCGGGGGATGTTTAACTTCGCTCATAGCAACTTTCACTCATTTTTACGACAGAACAGATCTGAAGTATAATCTGGTGATCGTCGCTTCTGCCGAAGAGGAGAATTCAGGTCCTAACGGCCTAAATTCGGTTTTGAAACGCCTTCCGGAAATTGATGTGGCAATAGTAGGAGAACCAACATTGATGAACCTTGCCGTGGCCGAAAAAGGCCTGGTGGTTTTTGATGCCAAAGTAACCGGAACGCCAGGCCACGCAGCTCATCCAAACGACGATAACTGCATCTACAAGTCCATTGAGGTGCTTGAATGGTTCAGGGATTTTAAATTTGAAAAAGTTTCCGAATTTTTGGGTGAAGTAAAAGTCACGGTAACCCAAATAAATGCCGGCACCCAACACAATGTAGTTCCCTCAGAACTCAATTTGGTGGTAGATGTGCGTGTAAACGATAAATACACCAATGCTGAGGTGGCAGAGATCTTTGAAAAAAATGCGCCTTGTGAAATAAAACCGAGATCGCTCAGGTTAAATTCATCATCCATTCCAATTGAACACGAATTGGTGCAGGCGGGAATTGCATTAGGCCGAAAAACCTACGCTTCCCCAACAATGTCAGACCAGGCGGTATTGACTTGCCAGTCGCTTAAATTAGGCCCCGGGGATTCCACCAGGTCGCATTCTGCAAATGAATTTATTTATTTAAATGAAATTGAAGAAGGGATAGATCTTTATATAAAGTTGTTGGAAAAAGTGGTGGGGAAGGTTGAAGTACGAAGTGGGAAGAAATATGAGTCAAGAAAATAGAAAATAGAGAATAGAAAATAGACTTGAGATAATAGAATAGAGAGAAAAGATAAAGGAAAAAGAAATAAAAATATTCGTGCATTCGTGGCTAAAAAACATAAACAAGCATAATAAAATTTAGAACAACATTTAATAAGATTCTGAAATTGAAATCACAACCTTTGTGAATAATTCAGGATACTAAAATAATCGAAATGAAACTCTGGGAAAAAGGATTTACCACCGATAAAAAAATAGATATTTTCACCGTTGGATCAGACCGGGAGCTGGATTTGGTGATCGCAAAATACGATGTGATCGCTTCCAAAGCCCACGCAAAAATGTTGGGTAAAATTGGTTTATTGACAACCTCAGAAACTGAATCACTGGTACATGAACTGGAAAATATTGGTAAAATCATTGAAGCCGGAAACTTTGTTATTGAAGATGATTTTGAAGACGTACATTCCAAAATAGAGGTTCTGCTTACCGAAAAATTGGGTGATACGGGAAAAAAAATACATATGGCCCGTTCCAGGAACGATCAGGTTTTAGTGGCCGTTCATTTGTATTTGAAGGATGAACTTTCGGAAATAAAAAATCTTTCCAAAGAACTTTTTGATGTTTTAATGGAGCTGGCAGAAACCCATAAAAAGGTGTTGCTTCCCGGTTATACACATTTGCAAATCGCCATGCCATCATCTTTTGGATTGTGGTTTTCTGCCTTTGCCGAGAGTTTGATCGACGATTTGCATTTTGTGAATGCAGCTTACAAAGTTGTCGATCAAAATCCCCTTGGAAGTGCTGCCGGATATGGGAGTTCTTTCCCAATAGACAGGGATTTTACCACCGCTGAAATGGGATTTGCAAGCTTGAAATACAATGTAGTGGCTGCCCAAATGAGCCGTGGAAAAGCCGAAAAAAGCACCGCTTTTGCCCTGAGCAGTGTCGCGTCTACCCTGGCAAAAATGGCGATGGATATTTGCCTGTATATGAGCCAGAATTTTGGTTTTATCTCCTTTCCGGACGAATTAACCACCGGTTCCAGCATCATGCCTCACAAAAAAAATCCGGATGTTTTTGAACTTATCCGTGGAAAATGCAATAAAATCCAGGCAGTTCCAAATCAATTGGCGCTGTTGACAACCAATCTACCAAGCGGATATCACCGGGAATTGCAGCTCACAAAGGAAATTATTGTTCCTGCAATCCAGGAATTAAAATCCTGTCTGGAGATGATGATGTTTTCTATCAGAAGTATCCAGGTAAAACCCAATATCCTCGACGATAAAAAGTACGATTACCTGTTTAGTGTAGATACCTTAAACGATCTTGTTTTAAGCGGGGTGCCCTTCAGGGACGCGTACAAACAAATTGGACAACAAATTGCCGACGGCACTTTCAAACCCAAAAGGGAGATCGATCACACCCACGCAGGCAGTTTAGGGAATTTGTGTCTGGAGGAGATCCGTAGGAAAATGGAAACTGTTTTGTAGAGCAATGTAAGCTGGAACTTTTCCAAAGTTTTGGACTTTGGAAAAGTTAACAACAATTCAGGAAATACGGTTAATACTCCAGTCTCCAGTCTTCCGTCTTTCACCCTTCACCCTTGCCATGTTCCGAAATTGATTGGGAGTGATCTTTTCCAGGCGTTTGAATTGGCGGTTGAAATAACTGGTATTATTAAATCCTGCTTTAAAGGCGATATCGGAAAATCTGCCGGAGGTATTCTGAATGAGATTTTTCGCGAATTTAATGCGTTCTCCATTTAAAAAATCAATCGGGCTCTCACCCAGGGTGTTTTTAAAAGTTCGGTGAAAATTGGAAGTACTCATACAAGCTTTATCTGCCAGTTTGTTCACGTTGATATTTTCCGTTAAATGTTCGCGCATATATTTGACAATAAATGCCATCCTGTTATTGTCAAAAAGAATTGAATTGTCAAGCAACATCGATTTTGCCCCGGTTTGCAATAATCTTATAATCAATTCCTTAACCATCAGGTCCACCAAAGCATCTTTGGCCTTATCGCTTCCTAAAAATGTAGTGAAAATCCTGTCTAAAATAAATTGAACCTGTACATTGTTATTTAAATGAATGGAACTCTCATCAAAATTATAGGTGTCATTTTCAATTTCAATGCGCGTATTTTCGTTAAAAAGTTCGACAGTTTCCCTTATTTTATCGGGTGATATTCCCAGAGCTAAACAACGGGTTGGGCTTTTGACAGAAGCAATTGGAAAATCAATTGTCATCTTTTCATTTGCCTGAAGCACCACAGATTCCCCCGGAAAAAATTCGAAGGCTTCTTTGTTTTTCAGGTGCATTATTTTTTTGCCGGAAAGCATGCTTGCTATTACAGGAAAGCCAAATTGCAGGTCAACTTTTTCGGCAACTATATGAGTTTCAAAAACGTTTAATTCGGCAAAATCTGCACTGTAAATCGTCCTGTTCTCAATGAGAGTATTGAGTTTACGGCTGCTTTGGTGTTTTAATAAATTAGCATTCAAAGTATAAAATATTTATTAATTAAGTAGATATGTCATAGTGAAGTGTAGGAATGTTCAAGTTTTTGTGTGATTAAATATAGTAGTTTACAATCAATTATTTTAAAAAAAATACTATGAATTATTCAAAACCAAAATTTAAGGCGAAATATGGCAATTTTATTGACGGAAAATTTGTAGATCCTGTTGATGGGCAGTACTTCGACAATCATTCCCCCGTAAATAATGAACTGCTCGCGAAGTACCCGCGTTCCAACGAAAAGGATGTGAAACTGGTGCTTGCTGCTGCAAATAAGGCGAAGGATGCCTGGGGCAAGACATCTGTAGCTGAAAGAGCTTCAATTTTACAGCAAATTGCAGATGTTATTCAGGAAAATGCAAAGGAATTTGCTGAAATGGAAACCGCAGATAACGGGAAAGCGATCCGGGAAACCGTGAATGCCGATGTGCCTTTGGCCATTGATCATTTCAGGTATTTCGCATCAGTAATTCGCGCCGAAGAAGGCTCTGCCACTGAACTCAATGAAAACACCCTTTCACTTATCATCAGGGAACCTCTTGGAGTTGTTGCCCAGATAATTCCCTGGAATTTTCCATTGCTTATGTTGGCCTGGAAAGTTGCCGGCGCACTTGCAGCCGGAAACTGTGTGATCTTAAAACCTGCCGAACAAACCCCGGCTTCGGCGACATTTTTAGCCGAAAAGATCGCCCATTTATTGCCCCCAGGAGTGTTTAATGTGCTGCATGGCTTTGGTCCTGAAGCGGGGAAACCTCTTGCGTCAAGTCCTCTTGTGGACAAAGTTGCCTTTACCGGCGAAACCACCACCGGACAATTAATTATGCAATACGCATCCAAAAACCTGAATCCGGTGACTATGGAATTGGGCGGAAAATCCCCGAATATATTTTTCAACAGCATCATGGATCACGATGATGCATTTCTTGATAAATGTATTGAAGGCGCCGTTCTTTTTGCATTCAACCAAGGGGAAGTATGTACCGCTCCATCCCGATTGTTGATTCAGGAGGATATTTACGATGCATTTATCAAACGGGTTGTTGAAAGAACAGAAGCCATTGTTATGGGAGATCCATTTAAAATGACTACGATGATGGGCGCCCAGGCCTCTAACGATCAATTTGAAAAGATCCTTTCCTATATTAAGATCGGGAAAGAAGAAGGAGCCGAGGTTTTGGCCGGGGGCGGAGCCAAAAAATTAAAGGGAGATCTGGAAAATGGTTTCTATATTCAGCCAACAATCTTTAAGGGACATAATAAAATGCGGATATTTCAGGAAGAGATCTTTGGGCCCGTGTTGGCCGTTTGTACTTTTAAAGACGAAGCCGAAGCTATAGAAATTGCCAACGACACTATGTACGGTTTGGGTGCAGGGGTTTGGACAAGAGATGCACATCAATTATATCAAATTCCGAGAGCCATTAAAGCCGGACGGGTTTGGGTGAACTGCTATCACGATTATCCTGCGCATGCTCCCTTTGGAGGATATAAAAAATCGGGTTTCGGAAGGGAAAACCATTTGATGATGTTGAATCATTACCGACAAACAAAAAATATGTTGATCTCTTACGATAAAAATAAATTAGGATTCTTTTAGGAAGCAAAATGGGATTAAAAAGAGTTGAAATAACAAAGGAAGCTGAAGAAATTGTCCGGCAACTAAAGCAACAACATGGAGAAGTTATTTTCCATTTAAGCGGAGGTTGCTGCGATGGTTCTTCGCCTATGCTGCTGCCCAAAGACGATTTCTATATAGACGATAATGATATTTTTTTAGGGGAAGTAGCCGATGTACCTTTTTATATGAGCCGCGACCAGTTTGAATACTGGAAACACACGCATCTCACGGTAGATTTAACCGATGGAAGAGGTTCCAGTTTTTCACTTGAAATTCCTTTGGGAAAGCGATTTCTTATCCAATCCAGGTTGCTGACGGAAGAAGAAAGCGAGCATTTTAATAAATAAGTTTTTTTTAATTAGTCAAAAGATCCGTCCGGGAAGCAATTCCCTGGCGGATTTTTTT
>JAENXB010000418.1 GCA_016649785.1 Flavobacteriaceae bacterium | reverse complement strand
ATTTTTTGAGCAGGGAAAAAATTACTACCTGACATTCGAATTAGCAGATTAAGAACGTATAATAAAAGTCTTAAAATCAAGTATTTATTGATTAAGGTAATTAAACTAAGATTTTAGTGTTTACATTTTTTTTCAATTAACTTACTTATGGCGTTACCCTTCGGGTCGCTAGCTTCCCTTCAATCTTTTATCCGAAAAGAATTTGCGTGACACGCTAACGCAAATAAAGTCATTCTGTGACTCGCTGTATCCTTGCGGGTCATCCTCAAACAACCAGCTCCGTTAAGTCAACTCCACATCAAAATAAATCCATATGCACAAATAATCCCTCAATGGCAGTAAGGCTTCCAGAGCCGCTGACCTTGACGTTTACAGAGTGAAAAATCGTTATGTCAAAATTATTCACAAAGCTACAGGTCCGGACGAAACGCCCATGGATTTTCCCGGCATATCCTCCCTCTCCCGAGTACTCGGGATCAGTCCGGTATTCCAGTTCCTCTATGGTGTTTCGATACCCGAACCTAAAAAACAGGTGCATAATTTTTAAAAACTTTCACTATGAAAACTTACAGGTTAAAATCAACAGCTCCGGAAACCAACTCCCTTTGGGAATCATTTGTTCAGTACATGGACCAGGTTTATTTCGAAGGCGCAGCCGACGAAATGAAAACCGACCTGGTACAGTTCGAGTATGAGAATTTCACTCAAGACTACAGCAAGTAAATACAGACTGACAAAATAAAAAAGGAAGCAAAAGCTTCCTTTTTTCATGATTACTGCGTTCCCACCAAAAGCCAATAAAACCCCCTGCCTACTTCCACAAAGAACGCCCAGCTATAAAAAAAAGACAACTCCAACTCAATTTAAGCCAAAGTTATTGATCGCCAGCCGGAAAAGTTAAGGTGGCTTTAGTGCTTAACTTAAATGCTTCAACAAGCTAAAGCTTGCTTCGCACTCGTTCACTTTACCGCCTTCAGCTCGAAACTGACATTCGCACTTGGCCAGATTCAGCCTGGCTCAATAGGAGAAAGGTTCAAATTATTGTCGAGCCACATGCCCCAACAAGTCTGGAAGGCATAAGTAAAAT
>JAENXB010000280.1 GCA_016649785.1 Flavobacteriaceae bacterium | reverse complement strand
TCCGTGTGGATGTGGATTGCTGCAACCCATAATTTCGCCTTTGTTTTCAAAGATCTGCACGTAATTGATATTTCGATGCGTACCCAATTCCTCATATTCCTTTTTCCAGGTTTGCACCACTTTTACACTATCTTCTACTTCCATAACCGGAAGCGTAAGGGAATGATCTGGAGAAAAACTAACCACCTTGCAAATCCCGGTTTCAGATTCCGCGTTTAAAAGTCCGTTGTCAATTTTCTCTTCATTTCCATTAGGCAAAAGGGCGGGAAAATCATTTACGAATGAAAAGGGCTCTTTATAATCGGGGTTCACTTCTCCGCTGGAACGCTTATTTCCGGGGCATAAATAACAATCGCTTACATATTCCGGATTTTTTTCTTCACTGTGTTTTTCCGTTTTTCCCTGCCACGGACGCTTGGTCCTGTGTGGAGAAACCAGGATCCATTCCCCGGTTAAAATATTATATCTTCTGTGGGGAGTTTTATTTATGTTGTTCATTTTCTGGATATTTATTCTGTTTTATGATGCTGATTTTTTAGCCACGAATGCACGAAATTTTTTCTTTTTTATAATGTTTTGAATCCTGCTTCCCGCGTCCTAATTCTTTTTTAACTTCTAATTTTTATCCGGAGACCTAACAGGTTTCAAAAACCTGTTAGGTCTGGACCTGATTAATCGCAAGGCTGCAAAGTATTTTTGTTTTTCCGGGATTTAACATCGAATCTATAAAGTATCTTCGCTATATTCTCATTCCACTCATTAGTTTTCTTTTTTATCACAGCGCCACTTCATTCCTCCGTCATATCAAATTTCAAAAAGTCTTTTCTCTATATTCTAATTTCCCACTTCTAACTTTGTTTCAATCTTTCCTCTCTTCACCCTTCACTTTCCCCTCTTCACCAAAGCCCCCCCCTTCACCAAAGTCCCTTCACCCGGAACCACCGTGATCATTTCGGATATAATATTAAATTCTTTTTGATAGGCAACTTTTACTTCGGCACTAAAATCGGCAATATGTGCTTCTTCAATTAAATTGATGGTGCAGCCACCAAATCCGCCACCCATCATTCGGGAGCCGTAGATAAAATCTTTTTCTTCTGAAAATTCTACCAGGAAATCCAGCTCCTTACAACTCACTTCGTAAAGATCCCGAAGCCCGTAATGGGATTGATACATCAGTTTTCCGAAAGCATGTAGCTCACTGGACTTCAATAAATCGGTAGCCGCAAGCACCCGTTTGTTTTCCTGCAACACATATAAAATCCGGTTATATTGTTTTTCCGATAATTGAGATTTACAGGAATCCAACAATTCCAAAGTCACATCCCGCAGGGTTTGGACTTCTTCATATTGATCCTGGATAATTTTCAATCCGGATTCGCATTCCTTGCGCCTTGTGTTATATTCGCTATCGGCGATGCTGTGGGACACTTTGGAATTTATCAGAAGGATCTTACAGGATTTGAAATTTGCTGGGATAAATTCGGCTTCAAGCGAAAGGCAATCCAGCAGGATAAGATGATCTTTTTTGCTCATCACCGATGCGTACTGATCCATAATTCCGCATTGAGAACCTACAAAATTATTCTCTGCCGCCTGCGATAAATTCACGATTTCCTGTTTTGATAAATTCAGCTCAAACAATTTGTTCAAACTTGCAGCCAATCCACATTCCAGCGCTGCCGAAGAACTGATCCCCGCGCCAATGGGCAGTTCGCTTTTTATATAGCAATCAAAACCTTCCAATTTTTTACCTCTTTTTTGAAGCTCATTTATCACTCCTAAAATATAATTCTCCCAGGTAGAACTGCTTTTTTCAATTATCTTTAAATCAAAATTTAACCTATAATTAAAGGTTTCGCTATAAATAGAACAGGCAGTAGGAGTATCGTTTTTCCTGATTTCAAAATAGATCTTTTTATCGATCGCTGTTGGCATTACAAATCCGTGATTATAATCGGTATGTTCACCAATCAAATTGATACGGCCGGGGGATTCAACAAAAACCCCGGGATTATCTGTTTTAAAAAACTCATCAATGGAAATCTTTTCGGTAAAATTTATATTTTTAATTGGCATTGCGCTTATAGTTATAATGTAAAAACCTTCAAAGGTAATAAATGTAATTTATACATTAATTTTTTATTACAGAAAAAAGTGGTTTTTTTGTATAAGCTTTAACCAATCTACAAATATGGCTGTCGAAACAAAAGATTTTTACGTTCAACAAGACAAGATGTATGTTGCCACAGATTGTATAATTTTCGGGTTCGATGCCGGGAAACTAAAACTGTTGATCTTTAAAAGAAGGGTTGAACCTTTAATGGGGGAGTGGTCTTTAATTGGGAGCTTTGTGAAAATTGATGAAGATGTGGATGAAGCTGCCAAACGGATTTTAACAGAAATCACCGGTCTGGAAAACGTGTTTATGGAAGAGTTGAAAACCTATGGCGCAACGAACCGTGATCCCGGTGCTCGCTGTATTTCCATAGGTCAATACGCCTTGATAAGAATTGAAGATTACGATAAGGAACTGGTTGAAAAACATGGCGCAATTTGGTATGATCTTGATGAAATTCCTAATTTGGTGCTGGATCACAACCAGATGGTGCAGGATGCCCTGGGACGTTTAAGGCGAAAAGCGCGGTACCAGCCTATAGGATTTGAATTGTTGCCGGAAAAATTTACTATTCCTCAGCTTCAGCAGTTATACGAGGCAATTTATCAAAATGAACTGGATGCGCGTAACTTCAGAAAAAAAGTGCTCTCTTATAACGTATTGATAAAATTGGACGAAAAAGATAAATCTTCATCCAGGCGCGGCGCATTTCTTTACAAATTTGACGACATCAATTATCAGAAATTGCGGAAATCGGGTTATAATTTCGAGATTTCCTGAAAATGATAAGCGTATTTTAAAGGTTTAATTCAGAATATCAGAAATTAAAAACATAAAATT
>JAENXB010000148.1 GCA_016649785.1 Flavobacteriaceae bacterium | reverse complement strand
TGCTTTGTTAAATCAAAATAGGTTACGAGTACTTCGGGAAGTAATAAATTGGCTATAGCTAATAGTGAATCTGAGAGCATCGAAATTTTTATTTCAAAGTTCCCTCATTTTTAGTTACTCCACAACTTTTTGTGTTGAGCCCTAAAAACCCCGAAATCCTAGGATTTACGGGGTTTTTCATTTTTAATGATGTTAATAAAAACCATCTAATATCATATAAAAGGGGACCTATTCGGGACCCTTTTTTTAATTTACAAAATGGGTCCCGCCTAAGCATTTATTTAGTTGTATTACAGCACTTTACAAAGGTTAAACTTTTTTTTGTCAGATACTTTTTATGTACTTTAACGGGACCTATTCGGGACCTAATTTAGACATAGCATGGATACAACAATTTATTTACGGTTTCATATAAAGAAAAGTAAGATCAACAGAAAGGGGTTAACCCCAGTAATGATGAGGGTTACGCTGGAAGGAAAGCGTTCAGAAATCAACATTGGACGGAATGTTGAGCCTGACAAATGGAACGCTAAAAGCGAGAAAATGATGGGTAGAAGCATTGAAGCTAATGACCTGAATGATTATATCGAGCTAATGCGCAAGAAAGCAAAAGATGTTCAGAAAAGCTTTGTTGAAAATTCAGAGATGCTTACTCTAGGAAAATTTGTTAGAAGATAAAAAGGAGAAGAAAAGGACAAATCTAAAATGATCCTCGAAGTTTTTAAGGAACACAATATACAAACTGATACGTTGGCCGGTAAAGACATTTCGGTAAGCACAGCACAAAGGTATTGGACCTGTTATGGGCATGTCGAGCAATTTATAAAAGAAGTCTATAAAGAAGATGATCTTAGATTAAAGGATATAGACCATCAATTCATTACCAGGTTTGAATTTTTCCTAAAAACCGTGAGGGAATGTAATCACAATTCCGCCCTAAAGTATATCAATAATTTTAAAAAGATCATCAGGATTGCTATTGCCAATCAATGGATAGACAGGAATCCTTTTTACAATTACAAAGTACAGTTTGAAACGGTTGAACGGGATTTCCTAACAGAAGATGAAGTACAAACGCTAACCGAAAAAAACCTGCATCTTGACAGGTTGGACCTGGTAAGGGATATGTTTGTTTTCTGTTGCTATACCGGGCTGGCCTATGCTGATGTTGAAAAATTGACCATGACAGATATTACAAAAGGTATTGACGGTGATAAATGGATCCGTATCAAAAGAACAAAAACCAACACCCCAAGTAGCATCCCCCTCCTACCCGTTGCCGAAGCCATTATTGAAAAATATGAAGATCATCCTAAAGTAAAAACAGGAAAATGCCTGATCCCGGTATTTAGCAATCAAAAATCAAATGCCTTTTTAAAAGAGATCGCACTGATGTGCGGAATTACCAAAAGCCTTACTACTCACCTGGCACGCCATACATTTGCCACCACGATTACTTTGACCAATGGAGTACCTATAGAATCTATCTCTAAAATGCTGGGGCATAAATCTCTGCGAACAACTCAACATTACGCGAAAATTGTTGACCGAAAAGTGAGTGATGACATGAAGGTATTGAAAGGAAAATTAGAGGCTAAGAGTAAAAAGAACGAGAACGATCCCGGAAAAGTGATCAACAAAGAAGTTATAAAGAAAAAGGAAGATATTTAGACAGTCTGACGGTTACCTATAACTGTCAGTTGTGGTAGTTAAGAGACGGGGTTGTCCGCTTAGATTTTATTTACTTAGTTTCTAAAACACTGTTTTATTTCAAATAGCCACAATTGCTGTTACGATGTTAGCCATGGGCCAACTTCTCATTTTAATAGAAAAGTTCTATTCCGAGCTCACATGCTTTATTTGAAATAGTATTAATTTGTTCTCTATATTTATATTCCAACCCTAATTCAAATATTTCGTTAGTTGCATCATTAAATATTCTTTCAAGAGCTATATAATATTTTTCATCCCAGTAACCAAAATCTTCTATAACCTCTAAGCAGCATTCTACGTAATGTAACTCCAATTCCACATTGAGTTCTTTTATTTTCATTTTCCTGACAATCCGAATAATTTTTCGTGCTTCTGTTTCACGCAAAATCATATTCCGATCGTTTGGGTACACATATTTCTCTATTTCCTTTTTGTAATTTTCAGCAAGTTTTTTAATCTCTTCAGTAGCAAAAACATCTAAATAAGATTTTGCCATTGGAATTTTTTTGTAAATCTCTGAAATCAATTTGATGATCTCAGTTTTCTCCATTTGGTTTAATTCCTTGTTTTACTTCTTTTAATGCCATATTTTTAATTGGATCCTTTAGTCTCAATTTTCATAGCCTGAAATTTGTTCTTTAACCCAGAGAATATTTTGATCAATTTTGAAATCAAACCAGTTTTGCCGGTATTCAGAATTGTCAATTAGATATTTGAAATTTCCAAAAGGTTTCGGTTGGTTTAGTGTATTTATAAGTTTTTTTCGTAGCTCATCGGATTTTACTTTATCGATAAAAAGTTCCATAACTTGGAATGATAGGTTAGAATCCATTTGTTCAATTTTAATATAAACATCTAAATTATTTTCAATCCTATCAATTATATCTTGCCAGGGATTTTCTTCATCAAAAAATAAATCTATTTCTTTTGGGTGATATTCAAAACTTCCATCTTTCTTGTTAAGAAAACAAATGTGTCCACAATCAATTAATTCTGCTATGACTTTTATATTTTCTTCTTTATAGTTCATCTTTTGCTTTTGAACGGTTTATGGCTAACGATTTCGGACTTTGTTTTTGTGCCTTTTGCGGTGGGCTGTGCAGTCAGAAATGCAGGAGACAAAGCCCGTGTTACAAACAGGTGTTATTTTGGCTAGTGCCATAATTTTGATATAATCAGAACAAATTTTTAAGGCAGATTATCAAATCTAACAAAATTAATCTAAAAATTTAATTTGTCCTTTTCCATTAACAATTTTGGTAAGAACTAATTTCAAATGTTCAAACTTTTGATTGTTAATGTCAATTTGAATTTCATATGTTTCTCCTTCAAAATTCATTGTAAACAACTTTCGGGATAATTCAATATAAAAGTCATTGAGTTCACCAGATTTGTCAAAATCGCTTGATTCAAAATAATAATAATCTGATTCAAATTCGGATTCAGGGTAAGTCCTTTGGAGGCTTATATATAGTCCAATTGAAGCCATTATTTCGTTATATGACTGGTCGATTTCAAAATTTTCCTTGGCCTCAATTTCTGAAAAATAAATTGTGCAACCAAACTCCTCGTCACTTATTGATAATTCTTTGCAGTCGAATTTCATTTATTTTTCAATTTGATTGCCACCAATTTTATTTTCTTTAATTCAATACACTTGTAACATGTTTGTATCAGACATGTCGTTTATATCTTATTGCAGATAGTTCACTTTTGATCGGCATGTTGTTTTATTTACTCTCAAATGTAGCGGATCCAAACAAGTCATCCAAGGCTCTTCAATAAAAATTTTGATAATGTCAAATATAATTCACAAAAAGTATTACATTTGTCAACTATATTTTACATTATGGCAAAAACAAAAATTACGATATTTCCCAGGGGAAAGCGCATTTTGTCTGAAATGGGAGAGCAGATCAAGCTGGCCCGTTTGCGACGTAAGCTAAGTACCGCCCAGGTGTCTGAACGCGCAAATATAAGTCGACCTACGCTCATATCTATTGAAAAAGGAAGTCCAACGGTAAGTATGGGATCCTATTTTCTGGTCCTTCAGGTACTAGGGCTGGAAAACGATTTCTTAAAACTTGCACAGGATGATTCCCTGGGCAGAAGACTTCAGGATGCAGATCTCCAAACCGGCGACCGTGCCCCAAAACGCTAAATCAATGGCTAAAAACAATAATCAAACGCGCATTTTTGTATATGCGGACTGGCTTCAAATGAAAACCCCTCAATTAATGGGTTGTCTGTTTTCAGAACGTATAAGGGGCAAGGAAATCTTTTCATTTGAATATGAAAGGCTCTGGCTTCAATCTCCCTATGCACAAACAATTGATCCTGCCTTGCAACTCTATGAAGGTTCCCAGTTTCTGGCTGAAGATCAGGAAAACTTCGGAATCTTTCTGGATTCTTCCCCGGACCGTTGGGGACGATTACTTATGCGCAGGAGAGAAGCTGCCCTAGCCAGAATAGAAGAACGACCTGAACAGCGTCTTTTTGAGACTGATTATCTTTTGGGAGTTTATGATGCCCATCGCATGGGTGGTTTGCGTTTTAAACTTGAGGAGAAAGGTCCTTTCCTAAATAATAGTGACCACTTGACAACTCCTCCCTGGACCACCCTACGTGAATTGGAGGCTATAAGTTTAAAATTAGAAACAGAGGATATTTCGGAAGATCCGGAATACCTGAAGTGGCTCAACATGTTGACGGTTCCCGGAGCCTCTCTGGGAGGAGCAAGGCCTAAAGCAGGGGTCATTGATGAAGATGGGCAATTATGGATTGCCAAATTTCCCAGCCGAAATGATCAGGGCGATATTGGTGGGTGGGAAGCCGTAGCTTATGAGCTGGCACAAAGGGCAGGTATCCGCATGACCGCCTCGAAGGCCCGAAAATTCTCATCTCCCAATCATACTTTTTTAACCCAACGTTTCGACAGGATAGCAACCGGAAAACGTATACATTTCGCCTCTGCAATGACTTTACTTCGTTATACCGACGGGCAGGATTTTCATGACGGTGCCAGCTATTTGGAACTGGCTGAATTCATAAGCATGCAAGGAGCCCATGTGGATGAAGATCTTGAGGAGTTATGGCGAAGAATTGTATTTAGTATCTGCGTATCCAATACAGATGACCATTTGAGAAATCATGGTTTTCTTTTATATGAAGAAGGATGGCAATTGTCTCCGGCTTATGATATCAATCCCACCGAAACCGGTACCGGTCTCAAACTAAATATTTCGGAAAATGATAACGCACTTGATTTGGATTTAGCCCTTTCCGTGATTGATTATTTTAGGCTCAATAAAAAACAGGCCCTCAAAATAATTGAGCAGGTAACTACTGTTGTAAAAGATTGGAAAGCAGTTTCTAAAAAATATGGTTTCTCCAGAGAGGAACAAGAATTAAAATCCCTTGCATTTTCCAAAGCGGATTCAGCGATGACAAAAAATTAGCTTACAAAATAATGCTGTCTGATCATCTTTTTTCCGGAAACAGCGGAAAAAAAAATTTCACATTAAAAGCCTTTGTTTACACCTGGAGAAAATCCATTCTGCCGTCTCCGTTGAGAAACCTGCGTAACTCCGCTCTCAGCTTCAACTTCCACTTCATACTCTATGGATACGGACTGCGTTGTTTTGAACTTCGAAATCTGCAATTAGTTGATTTCTTTTGCAAGTATCTGATAGGATCACATCAGATATATCGCCTATATGGTTGAGAAATTTTTATTTGAGAGTGCCTTGTTAATTAATCATTTTCTGATTATCTACTGTCCCACTAGGCCACAATTTTTGGGACAGTACAATCCCACAGTCCCAAAAATGAAGCTTTACAGTCCCACATCACCAAAAATTGAACAAGTACATATACAAGTGTTGAACAAGTTCTGAACAAGTTGTTTCGGCGAAAAAAATAAAAGGAAAAAATAAACAAAAACAAACAAAAGCGCTCGCGCTTGCATTGGTTTGCATTGGTTTTTTTATTTTTTTTTAAATCTCTATATAGCCTTTACTATATGTTTTCCATTTTTTCAGCTTTTTGAAGTGGAAAAGAGGGTAAACCGTGTCAATTAATTGAAAACGGTTTGCTCCATTTTGGAAAACCATAGTATTTGGTGCCTCTTGATATTTTATGCACAGTTCCATCGCTTTTTTATTCGGAATTCCGGCGCTGTAATTTTTCTGTACAAATAACAGTTTATGCCTGAGCGCTTCGTTTTTTAGTTTGGTGGCCGTGGAAGGGGAAATATTAAAAATCTTACAAATTCCTAAAACAGAAACGGGAGCCGGTTTTTCCTTATAGTTGAATTTGGGAGAAAGAAAATGATAGGTACTGTCTTTTAATCGTACGCTTTTCTTCCTCTTTAATTTTCGCCAGAAATCTTTATGGAGGTATCCATAAACAACGGCTCCTGTAACTGCTTTTATATTCCTGTATGAACTAATGTCTATTGGAAAGGCCAGGCTTACTTTCCAGTTGTTTTCCCTGCGGATTCTTTCAAAAGATTTTAACAAATAATATCCCGTCTTTTCGTTATAAAGCAGCCACCCTTTCTCACGTAAAAACTCAATATAGCCAAGGCTTGTTTTCCGGCATCTTATTTCCTCAATGAATTCGATAAAAAGAAGTTCATCCTCTTCCAATCTGGTCTTTCCGCAGGTATAAAGAAGCTTCAGCAATAAAAAGAATCGGAGCTTTTTCGCATAAGATTTTTGTTGGGCATCAATGAACAGCTGAATGGGAACGGATAATTCTCTCGTCATTGCGGAGCTGTTCCCGACAGTTATTTTTTTTTATGGCTCTCCAGGAATTTCTGAACATCTTTTAGTTTATAGAAAATTTTCCCTTTCACCTGTGCATATTCAATGAGCCCTTCCTCCCTCCAGTTTTGAGCGGTTTTAGCACTGATTTTGAACATCTCCATGAAATCTGAATTGTCAAGGATAACAAACTCAGGATCCTTGATTCGCCTGACCCTATATTCTTTCATTAGCTGATCTACCTTATTTTCCAGAGAGTTAATACTCTCGAGGAATGGATGCTGAAAATCTTTCATTGTTTAGTTCTGTTAGTATCAATACTTATTGGATATTCCTTTTCCACACCTAATTTCTGAGGGCTTATTCTGATGTACATGCTATTTATGATTTAAGTTCGATCCTTGTTATAAGTCTCCGGAGGCAGGGATTCTTTATCTGCCCGGAAATTGTTATTCTCCAGGATCAAGGGTTTCTTTTTTGGTTCCTGTTGTTCCAGAAGTGCCATTAACATTCCAGCAGTTGGTTTGGTTTGTGTCTTTTCGATGTCCTTTAATATGGCGATCACTCCATTGATCCTTTTTTTAATGAGACCTTCCAAGGTTTGCATTTTTGGCCTAAGGTTTCTGTTGGTGCTATTCCGTTATGTTCAAAAAATTCCAACATCAGTAGCAAGGTCATTGACTGTGATTTAGAGATTCCCTTGCTAAACTTTCTGAATTTCTTTGCAACGGAAGCTTTTATTTTAAAGCTTTCAAACCGTTC
>JAENXB010000327.1 GCA_016649785.1 Flavobacteriaceae bacterium | reverse complement strand
CCGGGAAAATAATTCTGGTAACCGGGGGAGCCGGATCTATTGGAAGCGAAATAGTTAGACAGGTTGCCCAATACAACCCCAAAAAGCTGCTTATCCTTGATCAGGCAGAAACCCCATTGCATCACTTACAACTGGAAGTGGAATCTAAATTTCCGGGATTAAATTATAAATGTATTGTATGTGATGTAGGAAATCAACGACGTTTGGAGCTAATGTTTCAAAATCAAAAAATTGATGTGGTCTATCATGCAGCTGCCTACAAGCATGTGCCATTAATGGAGGAAAACCCTCATGAAGCCGTTTTTGTGAATATAGGAGGAACAAAAAATCTGGCCGATCTGTGCGTTAAATATAAGGTTGGGCATTTTGTGATGATCTCTACAGACAAGGCAGTGAACCCAAGCAATGTGATGGGAGCATCAAAAAGGGCTGCAGAAATGTATGTGCAATCCTTATTTCACAGCCAAATCGAAAATGATGAAAATAACACCAAATTCATAACCACGCGTTTTGGGAATGTTTTGGGCTCAAATGGATCTGTGGTTCCCCTGTTTAAAAAACAGATCGAAAAAGGAGGTCCTGTTACCATTACCCACCCGGATATTATTCGTTATTTCATGACAATTCCTGAAGCTTGTCAACTGGTGCTTGAGGCCGGAACTATGGGTAAAGGCGGGGAAATCTTCATTTTTGATATGGGAGCGCCGGTTAAAATTATGGATCTTGCCATTAAAATGATCAAACTTGCGGGCTATATCCCGAACCAACATATTAAAATAAAAATTACAGGCCTTCGTCCAGGAGAAAAATTATATGAAGAATTGTTGACCGATGAATGTAAAACCTTGCCTACACATCACAAGAAAATTATGATAGGGATAGATAAAGTACAGGATTATGATTATATCAGAAATAGCATTGAGGAGATCATCAAATCGGCAAACGAGCTTAGAAACGATAAAGTTGTTACAAAAATGAAAGAACTAATTCCGGAATTTATAAGCAACAATTCCTCTTACGAAATTTTAGACAGGGAGGCAGAGGAAGCCCGAAAAGTAATTCATTAAGAAATTTTATTTAACAGAATTTTATATTTCCCTTTAACCCGTTAAATTATAACCCGCTATATTTGCGGATTGACCCCAACTTTATGAAAAAAATATTTCTTCTTTTATTCAGTTTAGCATTATTGGCAAGTTGTTCCAGCCGCAAAGAAATCGTTTATTTTCAGGATGCCGAGAAACTGGACAACATGAAAAACCTGATGAAATTTGAGCCTGTAATTGAGGTAAATGATATTTTAAGTATTAATGTTACCTCCCTTAATGATGAAGTTGCAGCACCTTTCCGGATGAATTCAGGGAATCAACAAAGTGGAGGTGGAGGTGGCAGTCAAAGCCAGGCGATGCAGGGATATTTGGTAGATATAGATGGGAATATTCAATTTCCCGTTTTAGGAAAAATCCCAGTCGCAAATAAATCCAGAAGTGAATTGGAGGCTTTTCTTACCAATGAAATAAAGGCATATGTAACGGATGCCGTTGTTGCGGTTCGAATAATTAATTTCAGGGTGATCGTTTTGGGGGAAGCGGGAAGCCAAACGGTTGTAAAGGTTGAAAATGAGAGAATGAGCATTCCTGAATTATTTGCATCGGTAGGAGGTATCAGCTATACCGGCAAGCGAAAAAATATTTTAGTGATAAGGGAATCCGATGGTGTAAAATCTATTGGAAGGGTCGATATTACAAGTGCCGATGTCTTCAGTAATCCTTACTATTATTTAAAGCAAAACGATATTGTATATGTAGAGCCCACTTTGAGAAAAGTGAAATCAGCCGGATGGGTAACCAGTCCTATGGGGTTGATTTCTATCGGAACTACAATTTTTGGTTTAATTGCACTTTTTACGAGATAGATAGTCATGGAAGAATTACAGGATTATACGGAAGAAAAGGAATCTAACTTCGATTTAAAGGCTGAAATATTTAAATATTTAGCCTATTGGAAATGGTTGCTTTTCGGACTTTTATTAGGCGGTTTAATTGCTTATCTCTACAACCGTTATACCATTCCGCAGTATTGGACGGAAGCCTCTATGATGATCCTGCAAAATGATCAGAATAACGCTTCTGGAATTTTGCCGTCAGGTGGTTCAGGAGGATCTATTATT
>JAENXB010000313.1 GCA_016649785.1 Flavobacteriaceae bacterium | reverse complement strand
TCATAAATATAGATCTGTATTTTATGTTCATTCTTTCAGTTTTTCTAAAAGTTTTTCTGCAACCAATTCTGAGGATGCCAGATTTTGACCTGTGATCAATAATCCATCTTCCACAGCGTAAGGTTGCCAATCTCCTATTTTACTATAGCTTCCGCCATTTTTCTTCAGCATATCTTCCAACAGGAAAGGAACAACCTCCGTAAGTGCAACCGCTTCCTCCTCTTCATTGGTGAAACCGGTAACTTTTTTGCCATTTACAAGGGGTTTTCCATCGGTTCCTTTTACATTTTTAAGTACGGCCGGCGCATGACAAACAAAAGCTACCGGTTTATTATTGGCGTAAAATTTCTCGATGAGTTCCACAGATCCTTCATTATCTACAAGGTCCCAAAGTACGCCGTGACCTCCGGGATAAAATACCGCGTCAAAATCGGCCTCATTTACATCTGCAAGTTTGTGGGTATTGGACAATACCTTTTTGGTCACTTCGTCTTTTTCAAATCTTTTGGTCGCCGGAGTGCTCATATCTTCGGTATTGCTGGCCGGGTCTATTGGCGGTTGTCCTCCTTTTGGAGATGCAAGGATCACCTGGATTCCTTTGTCTTCTAACAGATAATATGGCGCTGCAAATTCTTCAATCCAGAATCCGGTTTTTTTGCCTGTTGCACCTAAGGAATCATTACTGGTCAATACAAATAATACGTTTTTCATGATTTTGTTTTTTATGGTTTATTGAACGATTGGCTTAAAAATATCGCCAATCATCTTTATTATTTTATCTGATCGAGCTGCAGATCCATTTGAATCTTTCATTTGGAGCAAGCTCAAAATATAATAATAATCAAAGTTAAGGCATGAAGTGCCTTATTGCGATTGATATATGTTAAGAAAGGAAGTTAAAAACTGTTAAGTGCGTACCAGCTCTTTTCTAATCCGACTGAGACTTTCGGGTTTAATTCCCAGGTAATTTGCAATATGGTAATTTGCGACGCGTTGTTCAATATTTGGATAGGCCTCACAGAATTCTATATAACGTTGTTTGCTGTTTTTTTGTAAAGTTGAGAGGACCCTGCTGCGAAGGGATACAAAAGCATTGGTTATTTTAAGCCGAAAAAAGCGTTCAAATTGAGGGATGCGTTCATACAAAGTTTCGAGGGAATCTTTATGAATTCCCAATAAAACCGAATCTTCAAGGCATTCAATATGAAGTTGCGCTGGCAAGTCATTAAAAAAGGCTTCAAAATCACTGATCCACCAATCTTCTATGGCGAATTGGAGTATGTGTTTATTGCTCATTTCATCTAAATAATAAGCTTTCAAGCAGCCTTTCACAACATAAAATTCTTCCATGACCTTATCCCCAGGCTGAATTAGAAACTGCTTTTTTGATATTTTTTTCTCGATGAGTATCCCTGTAAATTCTTCTTTTTCCTGAGGCGAAAGCTCGATATAGCGGGAAACGTGCTGTAGTATTTTAGTGTACATAGGAGTTTAAATGCTAGTTGAGAATTTCGGTTTTATAAAATAAAATAGTTTAGTCGAATTTTGAGGTCTAGAATATAAATTTCTTCATAATTTTAATTTACTCCTTTACCACGATCATACTGGCTTTAGCGCCGGTGAGCAAGTTCCACTCGCTGGAGGTGATCATTTTTCCGTCTTCCCCAATTACCTTGAAAGAAGCTGTATTGGGACCGGAAGACCCCTGGTTTAATGCTTCAAATTCCACGGTGTTAAATCCGCTTTCAAGGGTTACAAGAACGGGCGTGTAATTTGCCTGAAGTAGAATACTTGAGTGAACCATCTTGCCGTTTACATATACCCTTACCCGGTCTCCATCTACATATTGATAATCGCGGCAATAAATCTCCACAAAATTACCGTTGGTTTTAAAATCTCCTAAATATTGGTTAGCTGCATATTCTTCACTTGCCTTTTTGTCCTCGGTCCATTTTTTTTCTATAAAATCCCCGGCGGTGAGCAGGTCGTTCCCTGTCCTCATATTGAGTTCTTCCTTTTTTTCAACCGGAAAATTAGTGGGTTCCTGGGTCCTACCTATAAAGGGGTTTTTTGAAGCGGGATTGGGTGAATCTTCACGTGGAATGGATAACGGGGAATTTTCCGAACGCTCTATAGGTTTTGGGAGACTGGGAATATCAACCTGGGCAAAACCATTGATCGAAAAAATTGTGGATATTGCCATAAAAAGAAATATTTTCATATGTTTTTTATATTTGATTGGTCTTCCAATTACTAACTGGGGTAATTTGCAAATGATATTCAGTGCTTGTATCGGGTTTAAGTTATGCTCATTTCATAGTTATTAAGATAATTGCAAAATATTGACACATAAAATTCTGTAACAATGTATCTATCAATTTAATAGTCTTTCATCTATTATCTAAATTCTTTCGTCTGGTTAATAGCTAATTATAGTTTATTATGC
>JAENXB010000318.1 GCA_016649785.1 Flavobacteriaceae bacterium | reverse complement strand
TGATAAAGAAGCAAACTCTTGTTATGACTTTTATGGATATGTTCACTCATAACCACAAATATAAATATCTTTACGCAACACCCGAGGCAGAGCCTCGGGGAATTCTATTGATTAAAACCGTGGTTCAAAAAAGGATCTTATGGAATATGGAAATTAAAATTCTGATCGTCAAAATTTTAAAAAGTGCTGAAGAAACTTATAAAATTGGGTGGCGGGTTCAGGAATTAAACTGGATCCATACCAATGAAGCCGTCAATATTACCTTTGTTTCTTTTCCCAGGGATCTTATTGGACAAACCAATAAAATTCCTACCTATCAATTTCTTCAAGGTGGATCCCTGGTGTTTTCACAAATGTACAATGGGGATATTGAAATTTTGGTATTGTTCCCGGCACTTGAAAACTCGGCTTCTTTCGATAATGATATGGTGGAATTGGGTATTTATGATCCCCACGAAATTAATGAAAAATTGATTATTGAAAAGATAGATGAATTTTTAAAAGAAATGATCAAATGGGAAGTTCCCCTGATAAGGACCAAATTAGGTTTCAAAACCCCATGATTTTGAAGGTGCATTCTTTCTTCGGACGCTATTATTACCGGAAATTAAATTTTAAACAAATTTGAATATTCCCAACTCCTTATAATTCTTATAAACGGGGTACTGAAAATTATTCTATGCAGGTTTTAACCTGAGGAAATACTTGTAAATCTCAAACCAAATAACACAGCAAAAACCAACTCCTGTAGCAATTGAGATTTGAAGAACAGATAACATTCGTAATTTAAAAAATGCGGCAAGATCGGGTTGATAGATCATTAATAGCAGCATTAAGAAACTGATTAGAATTATCATCCAAATCAGCGGATTTTTATATTTAAAGGTACTCCATACCGAAAAGTAAAACGACCTGTTTACCAGGGTTAAAAAAATATTTGCAATAATAAGAGTACTAAAAACCATAGTTCGGGTAAGGGCTTCCCCATAATTATTTTGAACTGAATATTGATATATAAATAGGCAACCCAAAGTGATTATTAAACCCTGGACAATACTTATGAACAATTCCTTCCATCTTAAAAAGGTTTCTTTTATTTCCCGTGGAGGTTTTTGCATACCGTTCTTTTCCAAAGGTTCATTTTCGTATATAATGGAACAGGTTGGGCCCATTATCAATTCCAAAAAAATAACATGTATGGGAGAGAATATTACCGGATATATCCATCCTAAAATTACAGGAAGCGCAACGGTTAAAATAATGGGAATGTGAATGGAAATTACATACTGAATGGCCTTTTTAAGATTGAAATAAATTTTTCTCCCCATCGCGACACCGTCTACCATCTTCCCGAAATCGTCATCAGACAATATTAATGAAGATGCTTCCTTTGCAATATCCGAACCTCTTTTTCCCATTGCAATTCCAATATTAGAAGCCTTAAGTGCCGGAGCATCATTTACCCCATCTCCTGTCATACCAACTATTTCTCCCTGGCTTTTAAGACTATTGATGATTTTAAGTTTTACCTCCGGAAAAACCCTTGTAAATATATTGGTTTGCATCACTTTTTGGTTAAATTCATCATCAGAAAGCCGCATTAATTCTTCTCCTGTAATGGACATATCCCCATCTTTAAAATCTATCTGATTAGCAATGGACATAGTTGTTAATACGTTATCCCCGGTTATAATTTTAATCTTTATTCCGGCCTCATAAAGTTGTTTGAAAGTTGTACGGATGTTTTCTTTGGGAGGATCATAAAAACCGAGCAATCCCAAAAATTTGAATTTAAATTCTTCCTGATTTTCCGGGAAGTTTTCTCCCTCAAATTTGGACAGCCCTACTCCCAATACCCGCAAACCTAGAGATGCAAATTGACTTAGGATCTTTTGTATCTCGCTTTTTTCTTCAGAAGTCAAATTGGAATGTTCTATAATTGCTTCAGGAGCACCTTTTACAGCGATGATCCGGTTACCCCCTTCATTTTCAAAAATGTGGGTCATCATAGGCGGTTTCCCGGCTAATGGATATTCATGGATCATCTTATAATCCGGGCGCTCATCTTTTTCTACAACTTTTTCATAGATCTTGTGCAGGGCTTTTTCCATGGGATTAAAAGGCACACACTCACTGGCCCACATAGCATTAGAAATAATATGAATAAATTCTTGGGAGTTCCAGCTTTTTTTCTCTCCTATGGATTTCGACTTAAAACTGTAAATTTTAAGAAGTTCCATTTTGTTTTGAGTGATGGTCCCTGTTTTATCTGTACATAAAATGGTAGTCGCACCCAAAGTTTCAATGGTTTGTGTTTGTTTTACAATTATTCCCAATTTCATCAGGCGGTAG
>JAENXB010000062.1 GCA_016649785.1 Flavobacteriaceae bacterium | reverse complement strand
CCTTCCACTTCATTATAACCAATTGTGGAATAAATTGGGCCGTAATCCCAGCTGTTAAATTCCACATATCCTGTGGCTAAAGTCTTGGTGAGGTTAAAGATCCTTTGAAAAGCTTTTACCGTTTGAAGGGTGTTTATCATTTTGTATACTCCGCGCTGATTTTCACTAAGGGGTTCCAGCCTGTTTTTGGTCCAAAATTCATCGTCGCGGTTGTAAACTGCCTCCCGAAAATCTATCACCTTTTGGTCGTAATAGTCATCAGGACGCTTAAGATCAAATTTGTAATTATCATACAAGAGCGTTCGTTTTCCATAAATCCCCCGGGCGTCTTCCTTATTTTCAAAGGAAAAATCGGCCATAAAAAAGTCCCTTGTCATCAGGAAAATTGAGTCATTTAAGACTTCAAATTCCTGCTCAATATAAACCCCTTTTACCCAGTTGATATTGGCATCATCGGCCATTTCCATTTTTATTTTAGCGATTGCCCAGGTGGAATCGTTTACCCAAAAATCTCCTTTAAATGTCAATTCATTTTTTCTTCTCGGATAATAAACAATTTTGTAACACCATTTGTCACCTATAAAGGCAGTATCGGAAAGTACATAATTGTAATTGTCAATCCCGGTGGTAGAAAGCGGACTTATAAAACTTTTGTCAAAAAATTTCAGGTAATTGTCATACACATCTACTTCCCTGTAGACATCTTTTATTCCGGAAATAAGAGTTTGATTGTTATTGAACCCTGAATTTTTATTCCCAACCAGATCTTCCCTTTTTTTACCCGTTAAATTATCGCCTGATACCTGCATCACCGATTCATTGATGAAAATTGGCAAATAGGTTTTACCTGTAACCCTATTAGTATCCAGATTCTCAAAAATAAATTCCATTCCTTTAAATACCTTGCTTTTAATTAAGGAACTGTCAATTTTATTGAGGTCAAATTCCAGCTTTTCGTATTTTCTGTATTGATACTGATCGAATTTTTTGACACCATTTTCTCTTCGGTTTTCCCAAATTTTTCTCAGGATATCCAGGGCGGGATTATTTTTTTTGGAGGTTTTTCCCTGGTAGATGACTACCTCAGACAAAGATTCTGTCTCTTCCTTTAAAATTACTTTTAAATTAAGGTTATCCCCTTTCTTCAAAGGAAAAACAAGGGGTTTATATCCTACATAGGAAAATTCAACTGAATCGTAATTTTTATCTGATTTTAAATAAAATTTCCCTTCTTCAGTAGTAGTTGTCCCTTCAGTTGAATTTAGAAAAATTACATTGGCAAAAGGCACAGAGAGGCCATTTTTATCTACTAAAACGCCACTGACCCTGGTTTGTGACCAGGCTGAAAGTGAAATTAAAAAGACGGTAAAAAAAAGAATTTGTTTCATATATATGAACAAAAAAAGCTTCATCTATACAAATGAAGCTTTAATAGTAAGTTGACCGGTTTATTTGTAAAGCACTTTTTTCACGGCTTTAACAACATCATCGCTATTTGGCAACCATTCTTTAAGCAATTCCGGAGAATAAGGCGCTGGAGTATCGGCTGTATTTATTTTAATGATCGGTGCATCCAGGTAATCAAATGCATGCATTTGAACGTGATAGGTTATTTCGGTCGATACGTTTCCAAAAGGCCAGGCTTCTTCCAAAATCACCAAACGGTTGGTTTTTTTAACCGATTTTAAGATTGTCTCATAATCCAATGGTTTCACGGTTCGCAAATCGATGATCTCGCAGGAAATATTTTCTTTTTCCAATTGATCGGCCGCTTTGTACGCTTCCTTGATAATTTTTCCAAAGGAAACTATAGTGACATCGGTTCCTTCACGTTTTATATCGGCTACTCCTATTGGAATGGTGTATTCTTCTTCCGGCACTTCTCCCTTATCGCCATACATTTGCTCACTCTCCATAAAAATTACTGGATCGTTATCGCGAATAGCCGATTTTAAAAGTCCTTTTGCATCATAAGGATTTGATGGAACAACTACTTTTAATCCGGGACAATTTGCAAACCAGCTCTCAAAAGCTTGAGAGTGGGTTGCTCCCAATTGACCTGCAGACCCGGTTGGCCCACGAAAAACGATTGGAATATTGAATTGCCCACCGCTCATTTGCCGCAATTTGGCCGCATTATTTATTATTTGATCTATCCCTACCAAAGCAAAGTTAAAGGTCATATATTCAACAATTGGCCTATTGCCTATCATCGCGCTCCCAATTGCAATTCCTGAAAAACCAAGTTCTGAGATTGGAGTGTCAATAACCCGTTCCGGTCCAAATTCGTCCAACATGCCTTTTGAAGCTTTGTAAGCTCCATTATATTCTGCAACCTCTTCTCCCATAAGGTAAACGCTCTCATCTTTGCGCATTTCCTCGCTCATTGCCTGTTGGATAGCTTCTCTAAATTGAATTGTCTTCATTATATAGTAATATGTTATTATCTAATTCTAAAAGGCAAAAATAGCAATTCGGGAAAGTTTATACTACTACTTGACAATAAAATATTCATTATGCGTGCATAGTAACTGTTTTATAAATTTGTTTATCTTCGTAAACAGTAATGTAAAATATATTAAAAAGACTTTATAGATGAAAATATTAGTGTGTATAAGCCACGTTCCGGACACTACCTCAAAAATCAATTTTACCGATAACAACACCAAATTTGATACCAGCGGAGTGCAATTTGTGATCAACCCCAACGACGAATTTGGTCTTACCCGGGCCATGTGGTTTAAGGAAAAACAAGGTGCCACCGTTGATGTAATAAATGTAGGCGGACCGGAGACAGAACCAACCCTTCGCAAAGCATTGGCCATAGGCGCCGACAGTGCCATAAGGGTGAATACTCCCGCAACCGATGGTTTCCAGGTCGCCAAACAATTGGCCAAAATTGCAAAGGATGGGGAATATGACCTTATTATTGCAGGCAGGGAATCTTTAGACTATAACGGAGGAATGGTGCCAGGAATGTTGGCCGCGTTGCTCAACGCAAATTTTGTAAATACCTGTATTGGTCTTGAAGTTGAAGGTGAGAAAGCCACGGCCATTCGCGAAATCGATGGAGGTAAGGAAACCCTAACCACATCATTTCCATTGGTTATTGGAACACAAAAAGGACTCGTAGAAGAAAGTGATTTGCGGATCCCCAATATGAGGGGAATTATGCAGGCAAGAAAAAAACCATTAAATGTTGTTGAACCTGTAGAGACAACTACCCAGACATCTATCGAGAAATTTGAAAAACCGGCTCCAAGAGGCGCGATCAAATTAATTGATGCTGATAATTTAGACGAATTGATCAATTTGCTCCACAACGAGGCGAAAGTGATCTAACAAGAGACAATTTATCTCAAGTCTTATGAAAAATCATAAATAAAATAAAATAAAACCTCGCAGGTTTTAAAAACAGAAATAAAAAAAATATAAAGATGTCAGTATTAGTATATACAGAATCAGAAGAAGGAAAATTCAAAAAAGCGTCTTTGGAAGTTGCTTCTTACGCCAAAGAAGTCGCTCAAATACTTCAAACCACAGTTACCGCGGTCACTTTTAATACCAAAGATGCTTCGGAACTAAAAAATTACGGAGTGGATAAAGTATTGAATATAACCAATGAAAAATTGGGGAATTTCAATGCCGAAGCTTACGCCGATGTTTTAAAACAGGCTGCTGAAAAGGAAGGATCCAAGGTTGTAATTTTAAGTCAATCGGCCAACAGTAAATATGTGGCGCCGCTTTTGGCTGTTCATTTAAATGCCGGGTATGCTTCCAATGTTGTAAACTTGCCTGAAAGCGCCGATCCTTTTATGGTGAAACGAACTGCTTTTACAAATAAAGCCTTCAGTCATACAAAAATTGACACAGATATTAAGATTATCGGTTTATCAAATAACTCCTTCGGATTAAGGGAAAATCAAGGCAATGCAACTGCTGAAGAATTTACCCCAACTTTATCTGAAGCAGATTTTTCAGTAAAAGTCATCAATGTTGATAAAGCAAAAGACAAAGTCACCATAGCCGATGCCGATATCGTGGTTTCAGGCGGTCGTGGTCTTAAAGGCCCGGAAAACTGGGGAATGATCGAAGATCTTGCCGAAACATTAGGAGCGGCTTTGGCCTGTTCTAAACCGGTAAGTGACATGGGTTGGAGGCCTCACAGTGAACATGTGGGACAAACCGGAAAACCGGTGGCTTCAAATTTGTATATCGCAATAGGAATTTCAGGAGCGATCCAGCATTTGGCCGGGGTAAATGCCTCAAAAGTAAAAGTTGTGATCAATAATGACCCGGAAGCTCCTTTTTTCAAGGCTGCAGACTATGGTGTTGTAGGCGATGCCTTTGAAATTGTGCCAAAATTAACGGAAAAACTAAAAGAATTTAAAGCTAAAAACGCATAATTTTTTTAACTTGCAAGTCTTTATAGGGCTGTCTGAATTTGGTAAAATATCCTTATCTGGACAACCCTTTTTAATTTATTGATATATGAGTTTAGTACGCCTTATAATTAAAGGAATATCTTATAGTCAAACACAAAATGGCGCCTATGCACTCATTCTAAGCGAGGTGGATGGTGAGAGAAAATTGCCTATTGTAATTGGTGCTTTTGAAGCCCAATCCATTGCTATCGCCCTGGAAAAGGAAATTAAACCTCCACGCCCATTGACCCATGATCTATTCAAAAATTTTTGCGACAGGTTTGAAATTGTCGTAAAACAAGTGATCATTCATAAACTGGTGGACGGGGTATTTTATTCAAGCCTGATTTGCGAACGGGACAAAATAGAAGAAATTATAGATGCCAGGACCAGCGATGCTATAGCTTTGGCTTTGCGATTTAACGCGCCTATATTTACTTACAAAAACATTTTGGACAAAGCCGGAATCTTTTTAAAAGGTGAGCCGGGTGCTGAGGAACCTTCTGCCAAGGAAGATGTTGAGATTACCGATATACTTACTGAAAACAAAGAAACAAAAGGAGCCAATTATAAAAACTTGTCTTTAGACGAACTTGAAACCTTACTCTCGCAAGCAGTTAAAAATGAAGATTACGAGAAAGCCGCCAGAATTAGGGATGAGATTTCAAAACGCAATTAAGTTTTTTTTGTAAATGACGAAATATTGGTATTGCCTGTTCTTTCTTTTATTCGGAATTTTTGCTGTCCATTCTCAAAATCTATCAAAAGACTGGAGCTTTCAGTCAGCTGAAAAGTCTGGCGAAATTCAAAACGATTTTTCCCCTGAAGATATATTATCATTAACCGATGGCCGTTTTGAGATCAAATCGGCCGACGATGACACAATTAAAGCTCAGGGCGATTACCTTTACCAAAATAACCTTTTGGTATTTTTCTACAATCCACCAAACGATACAATCCGGAAATTCCGAATTTCAGAACTCAATGAGAGTTCTCTTATTATTTCAGACAATTACAATACTTACACATTTAAGGAAACACCTCAACTCCTGGAAGAGGTTATTCCTGTAGAAGCCGCAAAAGAAATTATCCCAAGTACCGGGATTTCCTTTAGCAGCCTCTGGCGGGGAGTAGTTGGAATGATCGCATTGCTCCTTATCGCCTACTTTTTTAGCAGCAATAAAAAAGCCATCAACTGGAAAACAGTTTTCATAGGTCTTGCTGCTCAAATGCTCCTTGCCATTGGGGTTTTAAAAATCACCTTCATCAAGAATATCTTCGAATTTGTCGGAAAGATCTTTGTGCTAATTCTGGATTTCACCCGTGCCGGAAGTGAGTTCTTATTGGGGGGAATGATGAACATTGACAGTTTCGGTTTTATTTTCCTGTTCCAGGTATTGCCAACCATTATCTTCTTTTCAGCACTCACTTCAGTGCTGTTTTACCTGGGAGTTATCCAGGTAATCGTAAAAGGTATGGCCTGGGTTTTAACCAAACTGATGGGAATCTCGGGAGCAGAAAGTTTAAGCGTTGCCGGAAATATATTTTTAGGACAAACCGAAGCACCTTTAATGATCAAGGCCTATCTGGAACGCATGAACCGTTCTGAAATATTGCTGGTAATGATTGGTGGAATGGCCACTGTGGCCGGAGGGGTTTTGGCGGCTTATATAGGTTTTCTGGGCGGAGATGATCCCGCATTACGCCTGCAATTTGCAAAACACCTGCTTGCAGCCTCGGTGATGGCAGCACCGGGAGCCATCGTTATTTCCAAAATATTATTGCCTCAACAGGAACCCGTCAACACCAATGCGGAGGTTTCTTCGGAAAAAATCGGGTCCAATATCCTGGATGCCATAGCAAACGGAACTACCGAAGGATTGAAACTCGCTGCCAATGTAGCGGCTATGTTATTGGTTTTTATTGCTTTTATAGCCATGATCAATTACATTCTTGGCTGGCTTGGCGGTATTACAACACTCAATTCGGTAATGGCCGAATATACGCCCTACACCAAATTTTCCCTTGAATCTATATTAGGAATAATATTTGCCCCGCTCATGTGGCTTATAGGAGTTGCGAAAGAAGATATAATGCTGATGGGACAATTGCTGGGAATAAAACTTGCCGCAAGTGAATTTGTGGGCTATATCCAATTGGCAGAATTAAAAAACCCTTTAAACGCGCTGAGCCTAAATTACGAAAAGTCGATAATCATGGCTACTTACATGTTGTGCGGATTCGCAAATTTTGCTTCCATAGGAATTCAAATTGGCGGAATTGGTTCGCTCGCGCCCGGAAAACGAAAAATGCTTTCGGAATTTGGAATGAAAGCGCTTATAGGAGGAACAATCACTTCCCTGCTTTCTGCAACTATCGCGGGAATGCTTATCGGGTAAAAATTGATCGAGGTGACAATTCAAAATTATTTTTAGGTTTAATTTATATCAATAATTCCTTCGATTCAGGTTCAAATTAAACTTCAATTCCATATTTTAGCATTTATCAAATTTGCTGTTTAAACAATTAAAATGCTAATTTAAATAAGGAGCTACTCCAAAAAAGCAATCAATAAAGTGTTATGAAACAATATCACGATCTATTAAAACACGTTTTAGAGAACGGAATTCAAAAGGGCAACCGCACAGGTACAGGCACCAAAAGTGTATTTGGATACCAGATGAGGTTTGACCTTAACGAAGGTTTTCCAATGGTTACCACCAAAAAACTTCATTTAAAATCGATTGTTTACGAACTGCTCTGGTTTTTAAACGGCGATACCAATATAAAATACCTTCAGGAAAACGGGGTGAATATCTGGAATTCCTGGGCAGATGAAAACGGGGATCTGGGGCCAATTTATGGCCACCAATGGCGTAACTGGAACGGCGAAGAAATAGACCAGATCAAAGAAGTTGTGGAAACATTAAAACAAAATCCCAATAGCCGCAGGATGCTGGTTTCTGCCTGGAACCCTTCGGTTTTACCAGACACTTCCAAATCTTTTTCAGAAAATGTCGCCAATGGGAAAGCAGCATTGCCGCCCTGTCATGCTTTTTTCCAATTTTATGTGAGCCCGCCGCTTCCTGAAGCTGGAGAAAATGCAAAACCGCGTTTATCACTGCAATTATATCAACGCAGTGCCGATATATTCCTGGGAGTTCCTTTTAATATCGCCTCCTATGCCCTGTTTACAATGATGATGGCGCAGGTATGCGGTTATGAACCGGGAGATTTTATTCACACCTTTGGAGATGCCCATATATATAACAATCATATTGAACAAGTGGAACTTCAGCTATCCAGGGAATTCAGGCCATTGCCTGTTATGAAGATCAATCCAGAGATCAAAGATATTTTCAGCTTTAAATTTGAAGATTTCAGTCTGGAAAATTATGATCCACATTCACATATTAAAGGCAAAGTTGCCGTTTAAACCTACTTATGAAAAAATTTATTTTAGTCTCAGCCATTTTCTTATTTACCAACTTATCCTATGCCCAGGAAGGGGTGAAAGTTGAAGGCAATTCTGTATCAACGAGAGAAATTGCCCCTGTCTGGCCGGGTTGTGAAGGCAGCGAATTGTCTTCAAAAGACTGTTTCAATAAAAAATTAAATCTGCACATCAAAGAGAACTTCAAGTATCCGCGGGATACCAAAGGAGGTTTTATAAGGGGGAAATCCACGATCAGCTTTTCCATAGACGTAAACGGGAAAGTTGCCGATGTATCGGCTGTTGGACCGGAAAAGGCCGTAAATCAGGAAGCCGTTAGAATAGTCAAATTATTTCCAAAAATGAAACCAGGCACTGGTGGCGGAAAACCTAAAAAGACCGAATATACAATGGCTTTTAATTTTTAAATTTAGGGACTTCCCTACTTTAACTATGCATTAACTTCTGATCATTTCTATGGCTCCCAAAAAATCGTAACTTTGATTGGTAACCTTGAAGTGCAAATAATTTTATGATCTCAAAGGACGATTTATTCAGTTTATTCATTGAAACCCGGGCGGAAACCGAAATTATATGTTCCTTTCTGGAAACGGAAGATTATGTTGTACAACCCATTGTCGATGTTTCTCCTCCAAAATGGCATTTGGGCCATACCACCTGGTTTTTTGAAGAATTTGTGCTGAAGAAATATCAAAAGGATTATATCCTTTTTGATGAACACTCAGCCTACGTTTTTAATAGTTATTACGAAAGCGTGGGCGATAAAGTTGTGCGCACAGACCGCGGAAATTTGTCCCGCCCTACTGTTGCCTGGGTTTACAAATACAGAAACTATGTAACTGAAGCGCTTTCCGGGTTTTTTGAAGAAATAAAAACTTTATCAGATGAAATTTTAACGGTGATAGAAATTGGCTGTCACCACGAGAAACAACATCAGGAACTGCTTTATACCGACATAAAATATATCCTGGGAAACAATCCGTTATTACCTAAATACAACGATAAGTTTGAGGAAAATCCCATTCGGAATTTTAAACAGGAATGGATAAAAATTTCCGAAGGCATTTATGAAATAGGTCACAAAGGAAATTCTTTTTGTTACGACAACGAACTGGGGCTTCACAAAACCTATTTAAACGATTTTGAAATTTCCAACAAACTCATCTCCAATGCAGAATACCTTGAATTTATGGAAGCCGGGGGGTACAAGGATGTGCTTTTATGGCATGCCGAAGGTTGGGATTGGGTAAATAACAATAATATCCGGGCTCCTTTCTATTGGCATAAAATAAATGGAGAATGGCATCAATATACCTTACAAGGGCTTAAAAAATTAAATCACAGCGCTCCACTTACCCACGTTTCCTATTACGAAGCTTTTGCCTTTGCGCAATGGAAAGGCATGCGCCTGCCAACCGAATTTGAATGGGAAATCGCCCAAAAACATTTTGATTGGGGCAACCGATGGGAATGGACCGAAAGCGCTTATTCCCCCTACCCAAATTATCAAAAAGCCGATGGCGCCCTAGGTGAATACAACGGTAAATTTATGGTAAATCAAAAGGTGCTTCGGGGAGGCTCCGTGGCCACTTCAAAAAACCACACCCGCGCTACTTACCGCAACTTTTTCCATCCACATTTAAGATGGCAATTTACCGGTGTAAGATTGGCCAAATAATCCGACTTTTAAAAAATGAAAAATACAATAAAGACAACTTTCGCTTCTGCTTTTGAAGAAGATGTTTATAAGGGATTGACCAATCATCCCAAATATTTATTTTCAAAATACATTTACGATAAAAGAGGCGATAAATTGTTTCAGGATATCATGAACCTGCCGGAATATTACCTTACAAACTGCGAATATAATATTCTGAAAAACCATGCGGAAGAAATTGCAGGGGCTTTCAATGCGACTGATGGTTTGGATCTAATTGAATTGGGGGCGGGAGACGGTAAAAAAACCAAGGTTTTATTGCGCTATTTGGTGGAAAATAATATGGATTTTGAATATTTACCAATTGATATCAGCCAAAATGCTTTGGAAGAGCTGGAAACTTCGCTTAAAAATGAAATCCCTCAATTAAAGGTGAAAATCCAGCAAGGCACTTATTTTCAAATCCTTGAAAAATTAGCCGATTTCAATTCGCGAAAAAAGGTGATCATGATGTTGGGATCCAATATCGGAAATCTGTTGCATCAGGATGCCATCGATTTTCTAAAGCATATAAGAGCAGCAATGAGCCCGGAAGATATGCTCTTTATGGGGTTTGATCAAAAAAAACACCCGCAAACTATCCAGGATGCATACAACGACAAAACCGGGGTAACCGAAGCTTTTAACAAGAATCTCCTCATCCGTATAAATTCTGAATTGAAAGCAAATTTTGAACCGGATGCTTTTATGCACTGGGAAACCTACAATCCCGAAACCGGGACTGCCAAGAGCTTTTTGGTTAGCCAAAAAGAACAAGAGGTAAAAATAGGGGAATTGGGACTCAATGTTCATTTTGATGCCTGGGAAACCATTCATACCGAGATCTCTCAAAAATATGATGATCAGGTGGTGGGTTGGCTGGCAGAGCAATCGGGGTTGAAGGTTACCGATGCTTTCACCGATGAAAAAGGCTATTATAAAAATTATATTTTCAGAAATAATCAATAGAAGTTTGAAGTACGAAGTGGGAAGTACGAAGTGAAAAAAGAAAATAGAGCCAAGAGAAGAGACTTTTGAATTGTGAGAAAAGTAAAAATTACAATTTTATCAAACAGAACAAATTCTAATAATTTATGAAAGCGACCTGGAACAATACCATAATAGCAGAAAGCAACGATACTAAAATTGTTGAAAGCAACCATTATTTTCCGAAGGATTCCATCAACGAAGAATATTTCAAACTGAGCGACTCACATACCCGCTGTCCATGGAAAGGCGAAGCATCCTACTTCAACATTGAAGTGGAAGGGGAAGTTAACCAGGACGCAGCCTGGTATTATCCGCAAACCAGCCACGCCGCAAAACCCATAGAAAATTATGTGGCATTCTGGAAAGGGATCAAAGTGACTGTTTAATCAGGCTTTAAATACTTTCGAAGGCTTTTTACCAAAAAATTTAATTCTTCTTCAGTATTAAAATAATGAAAACTCAGCCTGATGCCCTGTCCTCTCTCGGAACAGAGAATATTTTCACCTCTCAGGAAATTATATAATTGAGTATCGCCTTTTATGTTGAATATCGAAGAATGCTGGTTTCGTTTTTGGACCATTTCTTCCAATAGATCCAATTCCGAAAATTGTTGTTTCGCAAGTTCGCTTAAATTTAAAACCCTTGCTTCCACAAGCCCCATCCCTATTTCCTTCAAGTATTTCAGCGCGGTGTTTAAACTTCCAAAATTGAACGTATCCTGATGTCCCGGTTCAAACTTCCCTATAAAATTGCCTTCATGAGCTTTGTATTTTCCCTGCAGGGAATTGAATCCGCAGCTCTTGGGGGAAATTTTTTCCGGCACATTTTCCTGGAAGAGCATAAAAGCATTTCCGTAACCTCCATTCAGCCATTTATAACTGCTGGCTATTAAAACATCCAGTTTAGACGCATCAAAATCGAATTTTTCGGTACCGCAATATTGGGTGCCATCGGCAATAAATAGAGTGTCCGGGTATTTTTCCTTTAAATTCCGAAGAAAATCAATGCTGAGCTTAATCCCGCTGATGTATTGGACGATGCTGAATGCAAAAACATCCGGTTTGTGATTCTCTAATGCTTCTTCAATATTCTGTTCTATATTTTCATCGATGCGGGCTGTGCACACCTCAAAGTCCCGGGAGGCTACTGCCCAGTTTATGGAGGGATAATCTCCATCGAGCAAAAGCACTTTTTTGGATTTGTCAATTCCTTCCATCAGGGTATTAAAACCAAAGGAAAAATTTGGGACCAGCGCCACGCGATTTGGAGCGCAATTAAAAAAAGAACCAACGGTTTCCCTGACCTCTGTTAATAATTCGCCTTGCTTTTCTTTCAAAATACTTCCGGAGATCAAAAAATCCAAATCGTGATCCTGGCGAAATTCCAGGACTTTTTCAGACAAAAGCCCGGATGCGGCGGTGTTCAAATAAACATATTGTTTTAGGACCGGAAAAGGTTTTCTTAAATTCTTCATAAGCATTTTAACAATAGGATAAAAAATCAGTAAATTTGATTCACTACTAAAGTACTTTAAATTATGTTTTCCAAAAAGAAAAACATCTCCAAACTCGAAACTGATCAGCGCGAATTATACGAATATGCAAGGCGAAGAACCGTTCAAAAAAGAAGGTTGTTCCAACATTTCGTGATTTTCCTGGTGGGTGCGGTCCTGCTCATAATTTTGAATGTCGTAATAGGATACAGGCAGGATTTTACTCCTCTGGGCTACGACTGGTTTGTATTGGCAATTTTAATCTGGACCTTCTTTTTTCTTGTCCACCTTATCAATGTATTTGTGACGAACAGTTTTATGGGAAAGAAATGGGAACAGGGTCAACTTGAAAAACTGGTCAGAAAACAAAAAGAACGGATTGCCGAATTGCAAAAAAAAGTAGATTTAAACTATCCGCTGCCTTCAAATAATGATGAAAAATCCACTTCTGACATTATTGAGAAGAATGATTTTGGAACCACTAATATGCCCATAAACGACTAAACAGGATGCTGACAATAATTGCCGCTGCCGCAGAAAATAATGCGCTGGGAAAAGACAACCAATTGGTTTGGCACCTGCCAGACGATTTTAAACGTTTCAAAAAACTGACCTCAGGACATCACATTATCATGGGGCGCAAAACTTTTGACTCCTTCCCAAAACCTTTGCTCAACAGAACCCATGTGGTGATCACCCGCCAGGATAATTTGAGGAAAGAAGGCATTCTTGTTGTCAACTCCCTGGAACGGGCAATAGAGCTATCTGCAGACGATCCTCAGCCTTTTGTAATAGGCGGAGGAGAAATATATAAAATGGCAATGAAGCTGGCAGATAAAATTGAACTCACAAGAGTGCACGGCACTTTTGAAGCAGATACTTTTTTCCCCGAAATTGACGAAAATCAATGGAAACTCATTTCAGAAGAATTTCACGAGAAAGATGAAAAGCACGATTACGCCTTCACTTACCTTACTTATGAGCGTAAATAGGATTTTTG